>DATEYH010000046.1:0-3013 GCA_035256305.1 Candidatus Nanoarchaeia archaeon | reverse complement strand
CACTTTAATATTGCATTCTGCTATCCTGAGGAAACACTCATAACCTTCGATGCGCATAATGATTCCATGCCTCACGGAGCCAGGTCTTTTGATGATGGCTATTTTCTCTCTAAAAGAAAAGGCAAAACATACATCCTGGGATGTCGCATAAAGTCCTACTCCAATGAGGTAATTAACTATTGGCCTAAAAAAATTAATCAAATCCTTGAAGAAAAGCTCCCTAGGAATATTTTTCTTAGCTTAGAGATTGATGTTTTCAACTCAAACGTTACCCGCGCCCATAACTATGCTCACGACTCATGGTTAGATAATGCTGGAAGGTTCTTTGGTCTGGAGAATCACCTTTGTTTTGAAAGAGTCTTGGACTTGTCAAAAGAACTAGTCAAAGGCAAGAACGTGCTGGGCATCAATCTTTCAGGCTACAACCCGTGGCTTGAAAAGCCTCCTTACCCAACGTCAGGCTTGCTGAAACAATATCTTAGCTCTGTCCTGAGCGATATTAAAAGCTAATAGATAATAGGCAAATTCTTCTAAAAATTCCAAACCGAAACATTTAAATACTTTAAACAATACTAGTATTCTGAAAAGGCTACTAGAAGCCCACATAATCGCCAAAATGAACGCTTGCAACGGTGTTACAACAGAGAAACTAGTCGAGGCCGTAGAAGTAACAAGGCTAGAACCAGTGATGATTGAGGTGGAGGATGATAATAAAATCTCCTCCTACCTCATACTATTCGAGATGATATGCAAGATGGACATCTCAAATGAGGAGATAACAGCCAACGGAGAAATCCAAGAAACAGTTTTTGAAACCAATGCAAGAGAGTATGAGAGCTAATTATCAGCTTAGTAAATACCCTTCCTTTTTCTGCATAATGAAGTCATAAAGAATAAGAGTGGTCGCTCCAACGGTTTTATTCGTAGTGTCCACAATCAGGTCGTAGTTTTTCAAGTCATAGATATCAACACCATATAAATTCTTGTACCTGGCAGCACTGCAATTCTCCTTCTCAGTCATCAACCCGAGAGCTTCTTCTAAGCCAGAAGACAACTCCTCAGAATGGTTCCTATTGAAAATCCTGCTCGCCCTTAATTCTGGATTAGCATTAAGAAAAAACTTGACACTATTTGGAAAGAAATGAAAGCCAAGCCAGGCATCAATAACAAAATCGCCCTCGTGCTCAGCCATGGCTTTCATATAATCGTCAACAAGGAAGTCAGAGGCAGGGTCAAGCTTTGCTCTTTCATTCAGCTCAGCCAATGTCAAGCCATGCTTAACAGCATACTCCCTCCTAACATCCCCTGCGCTGTAAAACTTATAGTCAAGCGCATCAGCAAGGCTCCTGCCAACGCTGGACTTCCCAGCACCTGCTCTTCCGCCTAATGTTATAATCATCAGCTCTCTTTTTTAAAAGCAGATATAAATATCTTTGCTATAACTTGCTCGTCACGAAAAAAGAAAGAATACCAGCCGGCTCATCCTTTCATCCTGCTCATGATGAACCTGTAAATCAGGCTTACTGTCTGCTCAACAGTATTATTAGTCGTGTCTAATGTCAAGTCAAAATGATTTGGATCAAGGTGATTAACCCCATAAAGCTTCTCAAACCTTGCCGCATCTCCAGTCTGCCTTTTCTCAATCAACATAAACGCTTCCTTAATATTAATTGGCCTTTCCTCAAAATTCTCTCGCTCAAAAATCCTCTTAGCCCTCATCTTTGCATCAGCATCAAGGAATATCTTGATGCTGTTAGGAAAGAAATGGAATCCAAGCACAGCATCAACTATAAGGTTATCCTCGGATTTAGCCATTTTCTTCATGTAATCATCAACCAGCTTGTCAGAAGCAGGGTCCTTCTCTGCCTGCTTGTTGAGCTCAGCCAATGTCAAGCCATGTTGAGAAGCATACTTCCTCCTAAGCTCACCTGCCTTGTAGAACTTGCAGCCAAGCTTCTTGGCAAGAGCCTTGGCAACGCTGGACTTGCCGCTTCCTGGTGTTCCGCTAAGGGTAATAATCATAACAAAGCCAGAAAAAAAGGTTGTTTAAAAAGTTTGCGAGTTTATTTTACTTTAGAATTTTCCTCTTATGCTTTCCTTGCTGGTTAGCTTCTTTCTCTTGCTGTTCTTAGGGATTCTTGCACGCTCATCCAGGTCGAAATAGTCCAAGCTTTTTAAGAGCTTAGGGACGTATTCTCCATCTCTGTGGCTCATGTGTGTGGCATCGTAGTTTGTAACCAGCACAGGAGCTTCTTTCAGAGCGGCTTGCTCTTTTGAAGGAGTCTTTGCCTCAGCTTCAACTAAGTCACTGAGTTCAGGCTCTTCAAGAGCCTCAGGAGCTTTATCTAAAGAGAGCAGGTATACTTCCTCAGCAGAAGGAGATGTTAGCTCGTCAAATGTTTTCAATAGTCCGCGGTATCTCCTATCACTTGAGAAATAGGCCTTTTTGAGGGTAGCCTGGCTCGGAGGTGCTGTTCCGCCTTCCTCTCCAGAATTATCATACAAATTTGTTCGCCTGGCATTAAGCATAGCTGGTGTTATGAAATGGCTTGTATAACTCATTTTATCACCTTTTGTTTTTTTTAATGCAAATAAGTCCTTTTATGTAAGAACAAGTATATAAATCTTTCGGTTTTTTAGCCACTAGATAATGGTAACAATAACTATTTAAGAAGACACTGATTCAAAGCCAAGCATGAAAGAAAACTATCTCCTAAGAGACTGTCTGGCCAAAGATAGGACTCACATGGCTAACCAGAGAACTCTCTTGGCATTCTACAGGACAGCATTGGCCTTTCTTGCCCTCGGCGTGCTGCTGATAAAGTTCCTCCCTACCACTCCAATGATGATCCTTGCTACCCTAGCCATACTCTTCGGAATAATCCTATTCCTTTACGGCACACTCAAGTTCTTCCAGTTCAAAAAAGAAATAATTCACAAGTAAAACAGCAATAATCTGCTCTTGCATTGTAGTTTTCTCAGCAAAAAGATTTATCCTAAACACAACGCTACA
>DATEYH010000045.1:0-8273 GCA_035256305.1 Candidatus Nanoarchaeia archaeon | reverse complement strand
GTGCTTGAGTCAGTGAAGCTCGAGAAGGGCGATTACTCCTGGGGCGAGGCTGCCGAGAAAAAGTATTACAAGCTGGGAGCTAATGCCAAGCCCAAGGGAGAGAAGAGGGTTAAGGATTATTTTGCAAAAAAAGAGGCAAAGAAGAAATAAAGAGGAGCTAAGCTAGGCAAAAAGAGGTAAGATGATTAGGACTTTTGTATGCAGGAATCAAAAGCTAATTGAAGGGCTTTCTCTCAAGCAGGTTAAGAAGCATTTGAAAGACAAAAAAATCACTGTGTGGGTTGATTTAGAGAATGCCCCTGACCCTGAGTTTGAGATGATACGCCAAACCTTTGATCTTCACCCGCTGTCAATAGAGGATGCAAAGAAATCCATAGAGCTGCCTAAGGTTGATGTGTTTGAGCATTACATCTACCTTGTGCTCCACAGCGTTTCCTCTGACACTCCTACAATGCATTTTGAGAAAAGGGAGATAGACTTCTTCCTTGGCAAGAATTTCTTGATAACCATCCACACGCCCAAGTCTTCAAGCATCGAGCAATTGGTTGATAAGCTCAGGGCTAACCATGGCAGCCTGGGACAAACAGCAGACTTTCTCATGTACCGGATAATTGATTATTTTGTTGACAAGTATTTCCCGCTGATAGACCACTGGGAGGATTATGTTGAGGATTTGGAGACCATGATCATCACCCACAAGCATCCCAAGAATGTGCTGAAGGAGATATTGCATGTCAAGAGAGAGGTAATCCACCTGAAGAAGAGCATCACTCCCCAGAGAGACGTGATTAATAAGCTTGCAAGGAGGGACTTCCCATTCATTAGCCCATTAACTGCTGTTTATTTCAGGGATGTCCACGACCACATCCTCAGGGTGCACACAGAGCTTGAGACAGAGCGAGACCTGATTAACACTGCCTTTGAGGCTTACATGTCAGTCATGTCCAACCAGATGATGGTTATCTCCAACAAGATGAACCAGGTGATGCAGAAGCTCACCATAATAGCCACGATATTCATGCCCCTCACCTTCCTAGCAGGAGTTTACGGCATGAACTTCCGCTACTTCCCAGAAATCACCTGGAGATACGGCTACCTCTACTTCTGGATTGCAGTATTAATAATAGCGGTGATAATGTACTTTTTCTTCAGAAGGAGGAAATGGATGTAGAGCTGGATGTGAAACCCTTATTTCTTCTTTCGGGCTTTTAGCATCTTGGATTTCAGATTTTTCCTTGCAGTTACACTAAAATTAGCTGGCTTGCCAAGCTCCTTCTTGTAAACAATCGTCCTGTGAGGATAGGGAATCTGCACGCCTTCCTTGTCAAACCTTTTCTTGATGCTCTCCCTTAAATCACATGCAGACCTGAAAGCCTTGGGCTGGCTGGCAACCCAGTAATACCCTCTCAAGGTGATGCTTGACTCTCCGCAGTTAACCACGCGCACCTTTACCTCATCTGCCTGGTCCATGACCTCTCCATCGCTATGGTTGCTTACAAAAGAAGGGTGCTTGACAATCTCTTCCTGCATAATCTTCCTGGCAAGGTCGATGTCAGAGTCATAGCTTATGTTCATCTCAATAGTGGAGAGTATCCTCTCATCGTCAAGCGTGTAATTATTTATGACCTCATCGTTGACAATAGCATTAGGTATTATCACGCGCCTGTTATCCCATGTCTTGAGCACAGTGTGCCTGAGGGTGATGTCCTCTATTGTGCCGTACTCTTCCTTTAGCTTCACCCTGTCTCCTATGCGGAAGGGCTGGCTTACAGATATCATCCATCCTGAGATGATGTTGGCAAAGGTCTTCTGGGTTGCAAAGCCGATAATGACTGCAACCACCCCTGCTCCTGCCAACAGTGAGTAGGAGAAAGTCCTGAGGCTTGGCACGCTGGAAATCATTAGTACAATGCCTATGACGTATATCACGCCTGCGACTATTCTTCTCATAAAAACAAACTTGGTCTTGTTAGCAGCTATCCTCTTCTTGTACTCGTCGTTCTTGTGCTTCTCAGCCAGCTTTTCAAGTGTGGTTTCTGCATTCTTGAACAGCCTCTTAAGAACAAAGTTGGCAATGTTAGCAACCAGTATTGTAACCAAGCCGATGATTACTGGAGGGGCAACTTTGCTAATAACATCAGGCTCAAGATTAAATATCAATAGCTCACCTCTAATAATAGTCTTTTGTAATCCTATCCTCTTTTTCTTTATAGTTAGGGATGATAATTTATAAATCTATCTCCTCTTTCAAATTTATTTTATCTTTCTCAGGAACCCCATAAGTGCAAAAGCCTCTCTTCTTGTCATGAAAGATTTGGTTATCATCCTTTTCCAGACCTTGAGCTGGGTTTCTTCCTTGGTCTTGTTCAAGAAGTCCATTTTTCTCATGGCTTCCTTGAGCATCTTCAATATCTGCTCCTTCTCTCTCTTGCCAAGCGGGGCATAGGGCTTCAGCATTTCCTTGGAGTTCTTTTCCTTGTGAATCTCGTAGAGGAGCACAGCCAGGGCATGGCTTATGTTCATGGAGTGATAGCTCTTGCTCGTAGGGATGGTGACTGTGAAGTCGCACAGCTTCACCTCTTTATTTCTCAAGCCATCGCTCTCCCTGCCGAGGATAAGGGCAACCTTGCATTTTTTCAGCTCTTTTAGTTTTGCTGCCAGCTGCGCCGGAGCCATCGGGCTCCTTGGAATATTGTAATCAGTGCCTAGCTTGGAAGTCGTGCCTACAAGATAATCGTACTTGCCGAGGATGTTAAAGCCATTAATCTTTGCCTTGTCAAGGATGTAGTTAGCGTTTTTTGCAAGGCGCCTGGACTCATCATTAATCTTGCATTTCGGATTGATAAGAACCAGCTCTTTCAAGCCGAAATTAGCCATCACCCTTGCAATGCTCCCGACATTGCCAGGATGCTCAGGCTCAATCAAGACCACGCTTATCATAATCCTGAGAACTTGTGAAGGGTTTAAAAAGTTAATTGAAACATGTCATTTGAAAATGTTGGTTGCGCCAATAATGCGAAGGCACATAATGAGACATGATTAAAGCGGAGTAGGGGGATGCCCCAGCCGGGGATACGAAGCCTTAGGGTAAAGAATAGAGCCGTAGCTCGGCGCAACATTTTCAACACCCAGAAAATCTAGCCAGATATAAACTTAACAATGTTCGTGACAATTGGTATGGCGAACAGCAACAATAATACCAGCAGGCTGAGCTTGTTGATGAAGAGCCAGACCTTTTTCGCCCTGGCCTGGTTTTTTATCATCTTATTAAGGCTTATCTGGAGCATCCTTGCTCCGTCAGTGATGAATATTGGCAGGAAGTTGAACAAGCCAATGCTAAAGCCGATGAGGTAAAGCCAGAACAAGAGCTCATTAATCCACTTGAGAACAGCATGCCATGCTTTATTCGCAGCCGAGGCATTCTTTAACCTTGTCTCTTGGGATAGGTCAATTCCGAACTGGCCCACGCTGCTGTTGTTGGGATGCTCTCTTGCAGTCACATCAATGCTTCTTCCATCGCTTGTATGGAGTGTGTAGGTTTGGTAAGGCTTCACTCCTATGTTCACAAAGTCTTGCGTGCTAATGATGGCAGTGTTATCCACTCCCACAATCACATCATTGTTTTCCAGCCCGCTAAGCTTAGCAGGAAGGTCTTCGTACACCTGGATGCGCACCCCTGCAGGCATTTCCATGCTGCTAATGGCAGGAGAGATGACAAAGCCGAGCAAGAGGAGGAAGATGATGCTGGTTATTATATTAGCATTAGCCCCTGCTGCAAGGATGCTGTACTGGACATGGTCTGGCTGCTTCCTGAGCTTTTTTTCGTCGATATCAACAAACGCCCCTAGCAATGGGCCGAAGAAGGCAATGCCTGTTGAGTTGATGCTCTGGTTGTGGGCCTTGGCAACAATGCCGTGGCTGAACTCGTGTATTACCATGATGATTAGCAGGCTTATCCAGCCAATAACTAGGGGAAAATTGATTCCAAGGCCCGGGATAGGAACTCCTGGCAACACAGGAGACGCAGTGAAGACAGTTGGCTTCTGGAGAGCTTCGTATAATAGCTGGAAAAGGAAATAGAAGATGGTGAGCATGCCGATATAGCCCAGCCCTATGCCGCATAAGCCCAAGATTTTTATGAGCTCCTCTTTTCCCTTGACAAACCTGCTGATGAAGTTAATGCCTATCTTAGTCCTGTGGAGGGCAACAATCTTGGCCTGGATCTCGAACTTCTTCCTGTTGAGATAGACAACTAAACAAACTATTAGATAGAAAAGGATGGTCCACTTGTACTCGATTAAAAAGCTTAAAAAACTCATGTTAGAGAAATTATTAGCGCCTGGCTTTTTATGTGTTTTGCTTTTCAATCACTCTTCTTGGCTTCAAAACTTTTTTTTCACTGTTTTTCCTGACCTTTTGTACGTTTTCCTGTAGAATAAGTCTTGTGTTGCAGGGTCAAATGGAGAAATCTCCTCATCTTTTGGCTTGAGGTAGCCTTTTTCTATCATCTCTGCGAGCTTTGTGTTCAAATCTTCAAGCCCTGGCAGGTGCGCCCTTAGTTCTGGCTCAACCTCAAAGGCTTCCCTGATGAAGAGCTCAAGCATGCTCATTGTTATATTGTCAGGCGCGAACTCTTCTCGCTCAAACATCTTTATCAGGGTGTAGGCTTTTTTGAATTGCTCATAGCTTCGCCGAGCACTTGCATACTTACCCCTGTTGTCTATTATTATCATGGATGATGGTATTGTAACCTGGTTTAAAATTGTTTCGTAAAAAATTAATCAAGAAACAAGCTTACTTCTTCCTTACAGTCCTAAGAATCTTGGAGTTGCACTTCCTGCACTTAATCTTTCCTGCAAGCACTTTCAAGGTTGGCGCTTTTATCTTGGTCTTGCACTTCCTGCAAACGAACACGTTCTTGAAAAGCCTTGCTTCTGCTTCTGGAAACTTTACCATCAAAAACACCTCGTGTATTTTTGAGGGAAAAGCTCAAAAATCAACAAATCTTTGATTTGTTGGTTCATCAAACTCTGGTTTGATGAAATCTTTGATTTTTGTTGCTTTACCATTTCTATTGTCCTTATGCTGTTTTGACCTGCCCTCAAAAAACTTTTTGTTTTTTGGGGCGCCCAAGACGGCTTAGGCCGTCTTGATTTGTATCAAAAATTTTATTTTTGGACAGCCAAAACAGCTACGCTGTTTTGATCTGCCCTCAAAAAACTTTTTGTTTTTTGGGGCAACAAAAACCGCTT
Organism: Candidatus Nanoarchaeia archaeon; assembly: GCA_035256305.1. GTDB lineage: Archaea > Nanobdellota > Nanobdellia > Woesearchaeales > SM23-78 > SM23-78. The sequence goes on along the minus strand of DATEYH010000045.1, from coordinate 3,021 downwards.
AAGCGGTTTTTATTTGTTTCATTACTTTATCACTAAGTATTGTCCAGTAAACCACTACTGTGCCATCGCTAACCTGGCCTTTGATATCCTCTGGTACGACCAGGTCAAAGGTCTCGTAAGTTTCTGAGTCCATCACATTAGCTGTCTCTCCGGAGATGCTTAGCACTTGGGCATTCCTCTTGTCAATAACAGGGACATCAATCTCGTCGTGCCCAGGGGCAACTATCTGGCGCTTCTTGCCGTCCACAATCCCAACAGCCTCAAGCCTTACCTTTGCGTGGCCGTGCTTTCCTGGCCTTGACACCTGCATGCTTGTGACTGTGCACGCAGCTCCGTCCACAACAACATAGTTGCCTATCTGCAGGCCGCCTATGCTCTTTCTCTTAACTTCTCCGCCCATAATCTCACCGGAAAATTTTTGTTAATATCAATTTTGACTAATTTTTAGGGGTGGCATTGGCTTTAAAAATCTTGCGGAAACCTTGACTTTTATGCTTTTATGGAAAAGTATAAATATGCGCCATGTCAGAATAAGTTTCCATGAGCCCTTCAGATTTTTTTAAGCCCAACCTTGCCAAGATTCTATGGCTCACTGCTTTCTTTGTAATAAGCTTTGAGGCTCTCTGGATTCAGATGGTGTGCATAAGGAACACCTGCCAGGCCTGGTATTTCAGCCTGTTTTTCTGGGTTTTCTCATGGCCATTCTATTTTGTCGGAAAGCTTCCGAACAGAGGGGCTTATGTGCTTATTGAGATAATATTCTTTATAGCCATGCCGTTCTTGTACTATTACTTGCTGGCTTGCGTTGCTGCTCGCTTCTTCTCAAAGAAAAGGCGAAGCTAAGGACAAGCTCAAGCCTTGGCTGCTCATAAGACTCAGATTATTCTAAATCAAGAGAATATTGGAAAGGATTGCTATGACTATACATAAGCTGAGGACTAAGAGAAGGATTCCCAGGGGCTTTTTCAGCTTTTGGTTGAAATCCTTTGTAGCTATGAATGTCATCCCTTCAGCAAAGGGTATTAGGAAGAAGAGTATTAGCGAGATGAATTCGAACATGGAGTAGGTGTACTTGTTGAAGGCTAGGATATTGAACAGGATAAAATTAAGGGCGCTCGTAACTAGCAGCAATGTTCCAAGGGTTTTTCTTTTTTTCTCTCCAAGCTCCTTCGAGGTTAAGATGATGATGCTGCAAGCAAAGTAAAGGATTACTGAAACCAGCATTACCAGGATTAGGACAGTGAGTTGAGGCTCAGCCATTTTTAATCTAATTAATGAAGCTTCTATTATTTAAAATTTGTTAAAAAAGAAAAGCTTTAATAATCCAATGCATATCAAGAGTTCAATAAGCGTGAGGTGTGGAAAATGGATGATGTTCCTGCAGAAGCGGTTGAGGAGTTCCAGTACATGATGTTGAAAAAGATGGACGGCCTAATTTCAACTATGGAGAAGATTAATGCTAACCTTGAAATCATAGCTATGAAAGAGAAGAAAGTTTAAATAAGCAAGAGTATTTTCTTTACACGTTCTCGAAGTATTTTTTACGTTGTTAATCGAGATAAAAGAATGATGACAATTATCAAGAGTGGACAAGCAATTCTTAAAACCCAAATCAAGGTGTTATAACCTTTTCTATTCTTATAAGGATTTCTGAACAAATGAAAAATCACATGCAATCCCTCTTTAATACGCATGGAACTTAGAGGGAGCACCCCAGTCTCCTCTTTCTTAATCCGGCCATACATAACAACAGCAGTAGTGCTCACTCCGATAATAATCCAGAAAAGAGTCACCATTGAAAATCCAAGCACTATAATTAATAATTCCATATAAATAAGATGGGTTATTGGATTATATAAAATTTACTGAAAAACCCGAAAAACATTAATAATCGTTTATCTATTGAACAAAATATGAAGGAGTGGGTTAAGTCTAGCATAAAAGGATACTTTATAGGAGCACTAATCATATTTATATTATCTCTGCCAGCGCAAATCGTTATGACAGCTTTCAGAGTACTCTTCGACCTTAAACAAATGGGTTTAAACATAATATTTTCATTAATACTAGCAATACCTATAGGGCTTGTGCATGGGATAGTGATGTATGTGAGGTAAAAGAAGAAAAAATGATAAAGCTCTCTCCTTCAAAGCTTGTCATGTTACTGAGTATATTGATAATGGCGCTTATTACTGGTTGCAGTGATAGACCACCAGGATGCCATTCAGAACTTCTAGGTCCTGTTTTTGGCGGATGTAATTCAAATTTTATGATAAGAGATATTCAAATAGAGCCAAAAATCGAATGTTTAGATATAGACCTGGAGAATTGCGCTAATCCAACCATGATATTGAAGAATCAATGTAAAAATGACTTGTATATTGACATGGAAGTAAGTACAAATGAAACAGTAGTAGCTAATCCACAATACGGAAAGAACATAATGATTATAAGATTAGAACAAGAGGAATTAGCTCAGATTGCACAAAGTCCGAAATTTGAAACAACGAGGTTGTTAGCAGAATCATTTGTGTCTGCTGGAGAAATTTTTATGGTAACATATTATCGAGCACATCTGCAAGATACTACTTATAAGCTCAAATGTAAATTAGAAAAAAGTTTTACAATAACCTATACAGTAACAAGGGCATTATGTTAAAATGATAAAGCTCTCTCCTTCAAAGCTGAACATGTTCTTGGATTGCCAGCTCTGCTTCTGGCTTGGAGAAAGGCTTGGCGTTGAAAGGCCTAGCTCTCCTTTCTCAACCCTGCCTTCAGGCATGGACTTGGCTCTTAAGAAGTATTATGACCAGTTCAGGGGCTCTTTGCCTGCTGAGCTTAAAGGAAAGGTTAACGGAGTTCTTCTTGCTGACAAGGCTTTGGTTAAGAGGTTCAGGGATTGGAGAAGCTTCTTTTTCGAAGAGCCGGATGCAAGGCTTTACGGAGCCTTGGATGATTGCCTTGTTGACAAGGATTACTTTATCCCTCTTGACTTCAAGACCAGGGGCTTTGATTTGAAGG
>DATEYH010000044.1:0-10197 GCA_035256305.1 Candidatus Nanoarchaeia archaeon | reverse complement strand
ACTCGTCTAAGGAGAGCACACGGCTGAAGTTTGGCGCGAAGCGACAAAGACCGTTGCTTTTTGCCACTGGAAACCGTGGTGTCAGGAGTTCAAATCTCCTCCAGCCCATCTTTTTATTCAGAACATAAAATTCTGGCTTTTATCTCAACTTCCGTATTGTTTGCAATTTCTAAATCTGCCAATTCAAATGTTCTTTTTGACAAAACATTTACGTTCACTTCATTAAAAGCCGTTTCTACAGAACACTGTTCCTTATTATCACAACTCTCTGCGTAGCCGGTATAAGTTCGTTCATTAATTCTGATTAATTCTAGTTTTTTAACATCACAAGCAGAATATCTTATTGAATAATCATCATAATTAATCTCGGCCCAATCAACAAAAACATTTTTATTCAAATTATTTTTTAGGATTGTATTTAAAATGCAATCTCGACCAACACATTTTATAGAAGTATTTATTAAAGTAGCTTCGTTTTCTGAAAAATTCTTTTCTTTTAAATAAGTTAATGAAATATTTATTAAAGTCTTCTTTAAATCGCCAGTAGCGTAATTAAAAATCAGGTTGCTATTTTTTTCAGGCAGAGCTATGGAGCTGATTCCTCCTCGATTTATTTCTTTTTTAGGTTGATTAAGTTCTTCCTCGAATGTTTGAGTTTTGTTATCTTCAAAATACCTAATTATTATACTTTCTAAATGTCTTCTATCAATACCCTCATAATTTAGATTAAACCAACCATTTTGACCAAAGTTTTCCACAACATAGGTTCTTTCAATAAGTTCGTAGCCCCTATACGCATTCCATGTGGTGAGTTTGTAATTGGCTATTTCTTCAGAAATAATCGAAGTTCTTGGCAAAAGATTATAAAAAAAGAAAACTATTGCGACGATAAAAACAAATATAAAAATAAAGAAAAGAAATTTATGTTTCATATCTGATATTAACTTAACAATTAAATCCAAATCGTCTTTGAAAATAGAGTTCGAAAGCATGAAAAAAAGAAAACCTATCGCCAAAATAAAAACCAATGTAATCAAAAATCCAAAGCCTATCAATTCTTTTTTATCTCCAAGAATAATGAAAGCCAGAATGATTATAAAGGAAATTTCTAAAATACATATAATAATACTGCAAAATCCAAATAAATCGCCGAGTTTTCTCTCTGAAAATTCTTTTTTATTCCATCTCAACATTGCTAAAAATATCCAACCCAAAATCGATAATGTAACCATTCCAACTTTAAAATTCTCGTAAAGCGAATCCCAAACATTTTTCAAATCAAAAGTTGGTTTCAAAACAGCCACCGGTAATGAAAGTAAAGACGCCATTAAAAAAACAGCGGCGATAACAATAAGAGCGTCTAAAAGCTTAAAAGCATCAGAATCGCCTTGATCATTTCTTATGCTTAATTTGCCTTTATTTAAAAATATGGCCCAAATTAAATATCCTAAGATTATATTTAATACTATAAAAAACGGCATATTAAAAAGACTTAATATCTCATCAATCATAGAGAAATAGAAATCGATTTCTTCTTTTATATCTTTCTGTCTTATGGCGTGGCTGTGAAGCTGGTGAGTATTGAGCCTGCCACTGCTGTGAACAGGATTGTGACAACCAAAGACACCAGGACATAGGTAATAGTTGTTTTTAAAAGGTTATTCCCGATTATGTATCTCTCACTGAGCTTGTCGCTCCCATTCTCTATGCCGTTGATGAGAACTGAGAGTATGAAGGTTATTTGCACCACGTATAGCCCTACAACAATCTGGAAGTAATAGGTAGGAATGCCTGTGCCAAAAAGCCCGAGGATGCTCGAGCCCTGCACACTTGACTCGCCTGCTTCTTTTGATAAATCCGCAAGCCTGATGGCCAAGCTCCCCAGTATCTGAGTTATCATGCTTGTTATGCCGATGACTATGCCTGCGATTGCCGGAGTGAGAAAACTCACCTGGCTTTTCATGCTGCTTATGACATCTGCCATCAAATCCTTTAGCCTCTCGTCCACGCGATGAATCTGTTTTATGTATTCTGCAACATTGGTCACTGCCTGGCTTGCTATCATAGGCCCCTTCTTGCTGCTCTCCACCAGTACTTTCATGCTGCTCTCAATAAGGTTGGAGGGGTAATAGACCAGCGCCCCTCTTTTCTCATCAAAAATAGCCTGCTCAACACTCATGCCGAGCTTGGAAATATTCGCGCTTACCAGCTCAAAGAACTTGCCGCTTAGAGTGCCCTCCATCACCTGGGAAACCTTGCCAAAGGCAATCTCTGCAGGCAGGCCGTCTCCAAGCCTGTTCCCAAGCTGGAAAAGGGCTGAGGCAAACTCCTGCTCAAGAGCTTTTGACTGCTCCCTTATCTTTATCACATTCTTGCTCCTGAAACTGTAGAAAGAGCCTATCCCTACGCCAAAGGCCAGGACTAATACCATGCCTAAAACTGTTGCGCCTAAACCAAATGGGCCTACAAGGTTTTCTGTTAAGTTCCCGTCTTTTATCTCATGCCTGTAACCAAGGAAGTAGAAGCTTGCTCCCGGGTCGGTTGCTGTGTTAATAACCCTGACTCCCTCTCCTTCATCGTCAGATACCCAGGCTAGATCTTGGTTAGGGCTGACAGCGTGAATTATTAGTGGGGACACGCCGACAATAAAAAGGGCTGTGAAAATCATTATCGCAACCACCAATGGGCTTATTCTGAGTTCTGATTTTCCTATGGGGATAAGGATGTCCCTATATTTTCTTAGCTCCTTATTAGTCTCAGATATGTCACTCTCGCCATAACCAGTAGGCCTTATGGAAAGAACATTTCTTGCAAGATAAAATACTAGGACAGGAAGCACCAAATTGTAAAGCGCAAATAGGTGATACCATTTCACTTCTGGCATAAAGCTCACAAGCAATGGGAGAATAACCAACCCGAGAATAGGCAGGATAACTCCTAGCATGTGAAGAGTGGTGAGAGGCCCTTTGAGGTTGTGAGCGTAATGAAGCATTTTTTCATAAGTTTCCTCTAGGATAACGCTTAGCCCTCGGTCCAGGGCATCAAGCCTTCTGCCTTCGCTCGTCTCAAAGAGCGAGGACTCTATCAGGTGCATGCTCTCTATGAATTCCATGTTGTACTTGCGCCAGGTCTGGAGATAATCATCAAGGCTTTCCTTGAGCGAGTCAAACTTCTCAGACTCAATATCCCATAGCACTTTTTTCAGGTCCAAGGAAAGAGGAGGCGCGAGGTGTTCTGCTGCAAAGCTGATGGCTCTTTCAAGGTTGCTGGTGTGCCTCATGTAGGTGACTATGTAGAAGATGGACAGCACCATCTGGTTGCTGGCTTTCATCCTCCAGTTATTAGCTAAAAAGAAAGGAAGCTTTTGCAAGGGCAGAATTACTCCCAAGGCTGCAAAGAGGCCGAATACGACAAAGAACATGCTCCCACTCCCAGGGGCTATCATTGAAGGAATAATATATGCTATAAGGATTATGCCAAAGGCGATGAAAATAGGGGCGATGTAGGAAAAGCTTGTCACTCCCCCTGGCGTGACCTCTAGGTGGCATATCTTTATGGCTTCTTGCAGTTCAGGAAGCTTTTTCTTTTCAGGCTCTGCCTTTAAAAGCTTCTCTGACCAGTTGCACAACCGCTCATAAAGGCTGAGATGAGGGGCAAGGTTTTCCTTCTTAAACTCTGCGTATTCTGTTGAAGTCAAAGGCTCAAGCTCTTCTGGTGTGGGCATGGCTTTCCGCTCCACCTTCTCTCCAAACTCTTTTCTTATCTGTTTTTCGTACTTGGCTTTCAAATCTGAAAGCTCGTCATTACCCTTTGCCATTTGCTCAACTACTCTTTCAACTGCTCTCTTCAGCAGTGCCTAGTTTTTATTTTTCAAAAATTCCTGGCTTCCTGCTCTTCTCTTTTTTAAGCGCCCTGCTCAGCCACTCCTTCCATTCAAAGAATATTCTTTCAGAGTCAAGCTGGCCTGTCTTGCTCTTAACCTTGTCGCATATTTTGTGGAACTGATCATTGCTCTGGATGACGAACTTGGCCTCCAGCAAGTCAAGGTTATTCTCTGCCTCAGCAGTCTTAACAAGCTCTTCTTTTATCTTGGCCCTAAGCATGATATTGTCCCAGACAGCATCCCAGTTCCCAGCCCAATCCTTAACATTCCCCGCTATGGCTTTGAGAACATCACTATCTCCGTTAATAAGCTCGTCTGTTGGCTCAAGGGCGTCAGTTTTTGCATCATACTTCATCAAATCAATAAAGCCATGCTCCTTAAGAGGATCTTCCTCCCATTCCTTTCTTACCTCTGTTATCTGGGTGACTCTTCTCCACCTGTGCAAGCCATCAGGGCTGCGTATGGGGTTTGCAATGATTATTATGTCGGTTGCTTTGAAGCTTGTCCTTGGGACTTTCAGGTCATTAACCACCCTATCAAACACTCCGTAAGGGCTGTCGCCGTGAATAGTTCCTGCAACTACATTAGCGAGCGCTCCTACCCTCATGGCTTCGTAAAGAGCAGCTGCCTCTGTGCTCCTGACCTCGCCCACCACTAGGGCAGAGTCACCTAGCCTGAGGGTTGTTCTTATGCCTTCGTCAGCAGGCACTTCTGCTGTTCCTTTTGAAAGGGCGGAGGCCACTTTCATTGGCTGAATATTATAGCCAAGGCTTCTCAAGCTTTCTGTGGGCAGCTCCAGGGTGTCTTCAATTGTGATTATCCTGTATTTTCTCATAATGTCTACCATCACGCTGCCAAGGAGGCTTGTCTTACCAGCGCTCCTGGTGCCTGCAATAAGTAGGGTCCTGTTGCCATCTATCAAAAAGCTGATAAGACCTGCTGCTAATGAGTTAAGCATTTTGTAGTGAATAAACAAGGGCAAGGTCCAGGGCTTGTCACGATGCCTCCTGAAAGCATAGGCGATTCCAAAAGGGTTAAGGGGAGGGGCTATTGCTCCGACTCTGGCTCTTGCAATCCCAGGAATGCTTATCTCTGTGTCAAGCACAGGGTTGGCTTCATCCAAGGGCCTTCCGCTAATCATTCTTAGCTTTGAAGCCCAGCTCTCAGCATCGCTAATGCTTGGTATGATGTTGGTTTTGCAGTCGCCATAATCCTGGTGAACAATGAAGATAGGGCTCTGGCCTGGTGGGCTGTTAAAGGTCACGTCTTGAATCCTTGGGTCTTCTAAAAGAACCTCTATCAATCCAAACCCGACAGTGTACCTTATGAGAATCATTGTCAGCTCGTGGAGCTTTTCCTCGCTAAGCTTTACTCCCCTATAATGAGCCAGCTCCTCAAGCAGGTCGTGCCCGACATTATAGAAGACCTCTCTCATGCGAGCAGGGTCAACGAATTCCTGCCTTGTTGGCTTGTGCTCTGCGATAATGTTCCTTGCCAAGTCAAGAAGCTCGTATTCCTCCTCATTTAGCTTGAACTCTGGAGGGGTAATGTGATAGAGGTACTGCACATCATCTTCAAGCTCAAAAACCACTACTTCTGTGCTTCCCACTGTGTAATTCTCAAGCTCAACGCCGCCTCTAGGGTAAGTGGCCATTAGCTTGGTGAACATGAAATCAGGCTTTATTGTCGGAGCAAATATGCGGGTGTAAATGCTTCTGTCATAAAGCTTATGCCCTGCAAAAAATGGCTGGGCAATCGTGATTAATCTTGTCTTATCAAGCTCTTCCAAAAGGTAGCTTAATAGCCTGACAAAGAGCTGGTGTGCCTTGAGCTCATCCCCTAACTCGGTGTCAGCCAGGATTTTTTCATGCCTTAATATTCGCTTAAGCTCGATATAACAGGTGAGGGGATCACGCTTCATGATATCAAAAACCAAGTGGTGGACCTGGTTGTAAATGTTGTCCACGTATTTTGGGGCTGACTTAACCCTTAAGGCTTCATAGCTGAACAACTCCTTTTGCTTTATTAGCCTGTTGTAGAGAAAAGCTATTTCCGAGATTAGCCTAGTCTGGGCGTAATCATACTCATAATCCCTTTTCTGGATAAAAACAATCTTGGTTGTTGCCTTATTCTCTATCAACCTGTCCATTGTATAGGACATAAGGCTGGGATTATCCTCGAGAGAAGGCACTGATGCCAGCTCATCACAGTTAATCCTGAGTATAGCCTCTTCTCCCTCACGAACCATCTCGTAAGGAAGCCCTGCTTTACCCTTGTCAAAAAGCAACTCATCCACCCTCTTTTTTATAGCTCAAGCTAGTCTGAAACGAATATTAAAAAGAAGGTATATAAATCTTTTGAAAAAAAGATTTATGCTCAGAAACCTCTGTTTCTGTTGTATAAATCTTTTGCTAAGAAAGATTAAAGGTTATTTCCAAAAACATTAAATACTCTGCAGGTTATTAGGATTAAAAAAGATGGTTGAGCCCACTAGTTTTTTTCCTCCTGAACAGCCTCCCCCTTTCGAGGAGCATGTGAGAAGGCCTAGCATTGACGTAGAGATGTTCAGCAGGGTTTCCAAGAACGTGAACGGCCTTGCTGCTAGCCTCAGGATTATTGAGGAAAGGTATTCTAATCTTAGGAACAGGCTTCAGACATCTGAGCAGAACATAATAAGCCTTGATAAAGACCTGAGAACAGACATAAAGCTGCTGTCAGACGAGGTTATTGATCTTAAGAGGGGCATAAGTGATATCCGGGATAAGCTAAGGCTTATCAGCGGAGAGGTAAAGAATCTTGTGAGCAAGAATGATTTCAAGGTGATGGAGCGCTACGTTGAGATGTGGCAGCCCATGAGCTTTGTCACAAGGAATGAGCTGAAAAAGGTATTGGAAGAAAAAAAGATATGGGAGGAAAAATCAAAGACTCAGGAAGCTAATCAGTAGTTATGAAGAAAAAATAAAAAACTTTTTTAACATAAACTTTATATACTATGCTTCATAAGCGTAGTTTCAAAGAGGTGCACTCTTGCCAAGCTCTATAAAATCAAGCAATCTGCCTATTGACCAGGTCAGGGCTATGCGTGCCAAGGGTTTTGACAACAACCAGATAGTCCAGGCTTTGCAGAGGAATGGCTATTCCTCAACCCAGATTTTTGATGCGCTCAACCAGGCAGAGCTTTCTTCTGGGGCAGGCAGCTTTGTAGAGCCCCCGCCCTTTCCAAGCTCACCATCTCAAGAGCCAAGCGCCAGCCAGTACGGAGGAGGGTATGATGAGAGCGGAGGTGGAGGCGGGATGGCTAATGAGGAAGTTGAGGAGCTGATAGAGAGCGTTATTGAGGAGAAATGGGAGGAGCTGAGCAAGGACATTACCAAGATTGTTGAGTGGAAGAATGAGGTTGAAACAAAGATTTCCAAGCTAGAGCAGCGCTTTGAAAGCCTTAAGGATGATTTTGACAAGCTTCACCAGGCGATTATTGGCAAGATAGGCGAGTATGACAAGAACATACTGGAAGTCGGGGCTGAGGTCAAGGCTATGGAAAAGGTTTTCTCAAAAGTCCTTCCCTTGTTCACAGAGAATGTTAGCGAACTTGCTAGGATTACCCAAGGCTTGAAAAAGAATAGTTGAGAAAAAGGAGGGTAGCTTAAGATCGATTAAGATTTTTTAAATTCTCAAATCTTTTTTAGTACTTTTGTTGTTTGGTTAGAAATATTAGTGCGAACATCCCTACCAAGAAAACAAATAATAAGCCCATGACCTTAGGATGCCTTAGGGTGTTGAGCATGTTGGTTGAGAAACTAGGGGTTGCTGTGCTTGTTGTGCCGTAATCTATCCCTCCGGCAGTGTAGTTAGTGGAGGTAGTGGTGCCTCCACCGCTCTCCAGCAAGGATTGCCCGAACACGCTGCTAAAAGCAAAGACAATTATTAAGACTGAAATAGCAATTATCCAGGGATAAACATTAGGGTCTCCTATGAGCTTTTTCATATCGCCCTCTCCCACTCCGAAGATTCTTACCAAGAACAATAAAAAGAAAATGAAGATAGCAGCCACCATGAACCAGGGTACCATGAATGACACGATTTTTGTGGCGATCTTAGATACAAGGAAGAGAAAAGCCACTACTAGAGCGATCATGCCGTGTAATCCCCTTTTGCCTTCGCCAAATGCCTTGATGTATTCAAGCAAGCCAAAGAGTATCAAGAAAACCAGCAGCACTACAAATACCACTCCGAAATTTTCTAATAAATCAACCTGAAGGAGCGTTGTCATTTTATTATAAATAATGCGCTTTGGTTATATGCTCTTATATCACTTACTTCTTCTTAACAGCCTTGCCAAAGCTTTCCAGCCATTTTCCAAGGCCTTTTTGTTCGTCTTCCTTCTTGTCCTCCTTGGTGATGAACCAGATTATTATTCCAAATACCAGAATCATCACTATCAATGCTTGTAGCTCATAACTATACTGAAGGAAGCCAAGCCAGATCGGCAGGCTAAACCAGTGCACTGATGAGCCGAAGATTAGCACAACTGCTATCAGGGCAAATATCACAACCCATCCTGCCAAAGGAGTTCCTGCTATATCGAACTCATTCCCAAAGACGCCGATTATCAACAGCAGCATAACGATTGCTACAAGGATTATTGACACTTGGGGCAGGGAGGTGTTTATAACATCAACAGGGTCAAATCCCCACCAGCCAATGTAAGCTCCTGTGACGTGCGGAATAACAACTGCCAGCCCCATCACCAGGGCAACCACTACGTTGTACTGCTTCTTGCCTTCTCCGAGTATCTTGGTTTTTTGCAAGGTTGCAAATACTATGGTGAATATCAGTATAAAAGGCAGCAGGATGTCCATTACTCCCCACTCATATAGCATTATTGTAAAGTTTTCAAACATCATTTTAACTAACCTCCTTTGCTTTTGTATATGATATGTTATAAATCCTTTTTATAGCTTTTCATAAGCCTGGGCTTAAGTCCTTCTTTGCATTAAGCCTGTCTTTACTCTTCTTTTTCTCCTCCACTTTTCTTTTTGCTAAAGCCTCCTGTAATGTAGATTATGGCGACAATAACTATGATGAGCAGGACTATTGAGGAGACTACAGCAGAGTCGAAGTTATAGCTAAGGGCGTTCCATATCATGTTCAGCCAGTTATTATCAGGGCTTGGAAGGGATGCTAGGAATATGAGTACCACTCCAACGAACATGATTATCATGAAAAGGGTTTTCCATCCGCCTTTTAGGAAGAATTCCTCTTTGCCTGAGTGGAAGCTGCCTGCCAGCAGCAGAAAGCAAACCGATAACAAGAGGAGAAGAACAACGCTGCCAAGGATTCTGTTTATAGCCATCACAAGGTTGCTGGAGGCAACCACAAAGAAAGCCATTACAAAGGCAGTCATGCCATTAAGGTTCTTCCTTGTGACTTCTCTTCCTCCTTCTGCTTTTTCTGTGCCGAAAATCTTGGTCTTCTCAAGCACAGCATAAACAATGGTGAAGACTAGCAAGAAGGGCAGGATTACATTAAATACTCCCAACTGGCCCATGAAATCAATAGCATTGTTAAAGGGTGTGACTGCTGCTGCGGTTGCCATAATATCTCCTACTCTGGAAGCGTACCTATTTAAAGGTTTCGTTCCCTTCCCTTGCTCTTTTTGTTCTCTTAATAATAAGTATGACCAAAATTAGGATGACCACTATTAAAACGATAAGGATAATTACCAGTGCAGATATGCCTGGTTTCTTAATTATTTCCTCAGCTATCACCACATGGAAGGTGTCAGTTCTAATCACTACATCATACGCAAGAGTCAGGGTGAGGTTGTACTCTCCAGGCTCAAATCCTGTTGTGTCAAGGAATCCTCCTATCTCTTTTTCCTCGTCTGGACCAATAGCAAACAGAGGCATCTCGCTCTTAATGCCTCTTATCTCAATAAAGCCCTGGCTAACAAGCTCAGCATTCCACTCATTATGCGCTTTAAAGGTTAGCTTATTAATCTGGTTAGTGCCTAGTTTCTTGGTTAACAGCTCTCTAACCTTGATAAGCGGCTCTCCTACGCTGAAGTTCATTGTAAAATTCTTAGCGAATTCGTCATAATAGGCGTTCACAACTGCAACATACGCTCCTTTTCTAAGGATAGGGCTTGGCTCTGCCCTGGTTTTTCCAAGAGAATCCTTCTCAACGCTAATCTCAGGCGCACTCAAGCTGGCCAAGAGCCTGTTGTTAGGAGAATATACCTCTATGTTTGCGCCTGCTCTCAGGATTTTCTCAGAGCCCATGTTGTCAAACTCAACAAACATAGGTACGGGAGT
>DATEYH010000043.1:0-7866 GCA_035256305.1 Candidatus Nanoarchaeia archaeon | reverse complement strand
TGCTTGTTGGCGTCATAATAAGCTTGAATCTCTGCTTCTGTCGGCAAAGTAACGTTCTTGGTTACTTCGCTGACCTCTTTTTGCAGCAACAGGTTGTTCTTTAGATTGTTCCTGAATATTGTTACTGATGAGCCTGCTGTTGTTAATCTTTCTTCTAATTGTTGCAATGTTAACCCATTGTTTGTCAGGAAGGTGTTGACAGCAGTGTCTATTTCCTCTTCTTCTACGTTTATTGCTTTCTTAGCAGCGTCCTGGATTAGGAGCTTGTTCCCTATCACCTGGTCAAGCGCTTCCTGGAGCGAGGTGTTGGTCCTGGACTCGGCAGGTATGTTGTTGTAGACAGCTGAAACTTCAGCTACGTAAACAGGCTCGCCATTAATGGTTGCCAGCAAGTTCTGGTCAAGGGTTTGTTTTTGTGTTGCATTTGCAGGAGCGCTCCTGTCAATTGTGCACACCGTCTTTCCTGACTTGTCTATTACAAACAGCAATGATTTCTGAGCCGCAGCATTGTCTATCTGGGCGAGGTAGTAATAGTCTTTATAATCAAAGTCAGGGCAGTAGGTTATTATCTGCTGCTTGATTGTTTCTGCATTCTCCCCTTTTACTTGCTGAACCGATAATAGGGAGTCAGTGTGCTTGTTCACATAATCAGATGTTATTCTAGCCAACGGGTTTGATGAATAGCCTAGGGGCAGCCCTACTATTGGAGAGAGAAGAACTCCCAATATGGCTCCTATCAATAATCCTATCACTGCAACAACTACTATTATCGTTACTGGGCTTGTTGAGCTCCTTGATTTTTCAGCTGGCATTTCATCAGCCATGTTTTATCACCTATTCTTGTTTCTCAGCCTCTTTGTTATAGAACATTATGGCCTTGTCAAACTCCTTTTTCTCAAACTCAAGCCAAGGCCTTCTTGTGAAATAAATCAGAGCCCCCTTTGAGTCCCAGAGCAGTATGCCTGAGTATTTCATCCCAGGCTCTATTATGAGCTCTGGCGGAGGAAAATATGAGGTGTAAAGGTTTTGCTTTATAACATCATTGGTGAGCTCTTCTTCCTTCATCTTCTCTGCGAGTATCTTCCTAACAATCAATCTTATTGCACCCAGCAGCTCTTCCTGGCCGTCATAGTTGATGCAAAAGTTTAGGAAGAACTGGTCATACTCCTTAGTCTTATCCATTAGCTCCTTGAATATATCGGTAAGATCAGAATCCAGCTCATACCATTGCCCTATCACAAACACCCTCATCTTGTTCTTGTGTATGCGCTCATCATTGATGAGGTGCTTGAAGAATTCCTTTAAATCCTCAATCATGCCTTCATGTTCTCTGAGGTTGATGCTCAGGATTTTATTCTCGTTTTTCAGCTGCAAGTCAACTAGCTCGTCAAGAAGGGTCAAGTGCATCTTTACTGCCTGGGTGAACTCTTTCTTGTTCTCATCGCTCCAGCTCTTAATGCCTTCGGTGTTCACAGCTATATGTATCGGTGATTTCCTAGGCTTCAATGCTGGAATTATAGGTATGTCAACCATTCACGCTCCCCATGGCAGGCGACTATAGATAAATATTTAAACTCTTCGCTTCTTAGGAAAGTTTATGTTTAACCTGATTTTTTTAAGCCTTGCTGTCGGCTTAGTTGCCCTTATCGTTGCTTCTTTATTTGATATAAAGACGAGGGAGGTGCCTGACTGGCTTAACTTCAGCCTTGTTGCTTTTGCTATTGGCAGCGCTCTCATACTCAGCATTTACCACGGCTATCATCACATAATCATTAATTCACTGCTAGGGCTTGCGCTAGGAGTGGTTATAGGGTTGTTCCTTTTTTACACAGGGCAATGGGGCGGTGGCGACACCAAGCTCATCATTGGCTTGTGCGCGCTCATAGGCCTGAGCTATTCAGACCTTGGCAAGAGCATCCCCACCATCATCCTCTTCCTTATAAACACCTTGCTTGTGGGAGCTATTTATGGCTTGGCTTTCAGCTTTGTCAAGGCAATCATGAATTTTAAGAAGTTCAGGCAGACTGCTGAGCAAAGGCTGAGGAGCAAAGAGATTTTTATCATGAGAATAATCCTCTTGGTGATAGGGATTGGCGCATTTGCTTTCCTGCTCATCAGCCGCAGCATTGAATCAGCATTCATCTTCGGCATTGCTATGGCCTTGTTCCTATTCTTCTACCTCTGGGCGTTCATCAGCATCGTGGAGAAGAGCTGCATGATAAAAGAGGTGAATGTGAGCACCCTGACAGAGGGAGACTGGATTGTGGGGGAGGTTGTCAAGGGCAAGAAGGTGCTCCTGAAGCCTGCGAAGACAGGCATCACCCTGAAGCAGATAGAGATGCTTAAGAAGCACAGGGTAAGAAAGGTCACGATAAAGATAGGAATCCCTTTTGTTCCAAGCTTCCTTATAGCTTACATCCTGACTTTTGCATTTGGTAACTGGATGGCTTTCCTGATAATGCTCTAAGAACTATTGCTCAAGGAATCCTAAGCAATTGCTTGATAAGATAATTAATCCTGTCCTCCTTTGGAATCTTTATTACTTCTTCCTTTTTCTCCTCAAAAGGTTTTAGCTCTGGCACTGGCTTTGCTTCTTCCTCTTTCTTTTCTTTGCCAATAACAAAAGCCTTGTCGTTGATCCTGTTATGAATCTCATCCATTTCTTCAGGAGAAAGCTCTTTTGGCTTCCAGCTAAAATTCAGATTATCCCCTTCCTTCCTCGGGATTACGTCAATAACCAGATGATTGTCTCCTTCATTCAGGATGATGTTGGTGCCGTGAGCCTGGAGAGCCTCGAACACGCTTGCAGAGGAGAAATTAGCAAGAAAGAACAGCCCTTCAACCAGCTCATCACTCAGCTCCTCAAGCTTGGTAAAGTGCTGCTTAGGCATAATCTTTATGTGGCCAGGAACAGCAGGCTTGGCTGGAAGGATAGCAATAAGATTATCATCCTCATAAGCAATCAATGCTTTTTTCTCCCTTATCTTGTCACAGACAATGCATGCCATTTTATTTTCCCAATATCCAATATCTCTCAAATCATTTCTTTAACTGCTTAAGCGCCATGGAGAGCTTGTCAATATTAACGCCTACAAACATTTTCTTGAGCTTAGCATTATTCTCAAGCCATCTCTTAAAAGCTTCAGGAGTGTTAATAATCATATCCTTAATCTGGGGGTTCTTTTCAATGAGTTCTGCAAGATCCTTGTAGCCAGCAGCAGGCTTCTCCTCTGGCTTTGCGCCGCTTCCAACCCCAATCTTTCTTCTTGTCTTGTACTCCCTCATCATCAACCCAATCTTTCCCTTGAAAACAGCCAGGTGCTTCTTTAATTCTTCATCGCTGAAATCATTAGCAGGAATATTGAAATTGTCCAAGCCATCATTATCCTCTCTTGGAATAAGATGGTATAAGAAGTGAGGGCTTTGCTGGCCTGCAACTGCTCCGTTGGCAATGAAAACAGTAACTTTGCCAGTAACTACGCCGCTCTTCAAAGCGTTCGCCAGGTATTTTGTAATCCTGAACATGTGAGCAGCAGTGTCAATAGGAATGACTGGGAGAATCGGGTAATGCTCCTTGGTCATGATGAGCAAATGCCCCTTGCTAGCAGGGTTAATATCAAGAACACTAATTATTTTGTTATCCTCATAAGCCTTCCTGCTAGGAATCTCTCCCTTGATAATCTTGCAGAAGATGCAGCTCTGCCTCTGGTACTCTGCAATCTCCTCGGGCGACATGCTCTCAAATTCTTCCTCTGACACCATTGTAAAAAAGAATATTCTAAGAAGTTAATAAAGCTTGTGGAAAGAATAATAAAATAAGAAAATAAAATATTTTCTAGAACTCTGCCTTCGGAGCATTCTCTGCTCCTGCGGCTGCTGCAAAGAAGTCCCTCTTATCAAAGCCGAACATGCCTGCAATGATGTTGCTTGGGAACACTCGAATCTTGGTGTTGAAATCTTGGACTGCAGTGTTGTACCTCTGCCTCTCAACAGCGATCTTGTTCTCTGTGTTGGCAAGCTCGTCCTGCAGCGCAAGGAAGTTTGCAGTAGCCTTGAGTTCAGGATAGTTCTCCACATTAATATTTAATCCTCTGTATTGACTTACAATGCCATCCAATTTTTGTGCTGCAGCATCCATTTCAGCGGGAGTTTGGGCGTTTTGAATTTCAGTTTTGACTGATGTCGCTGCTGTTCTTAATTCTGCAATTTTAGTCTGTGTCTCCTGTTCAAACTGTACAGCGCCCTGAACTGCATTGACCAGGTTAGGTATCAGGTCTGCCCTTCTCTGGTAGACTGTCTGCACTTGGCCCCATGCAGTATCGACGGTAATCTCAGATGTTACTAGCTTGTTGTAAATTCCGATGCTGCTCACGACAATCAGCACAATAACTGCTATCACCGCAATGCCGATAATCCAGCCAGTGCTTAATTTCTTCTTCTCTCCTTGCTTTTCTTCTTTTGCCATTTTGACCTCCTCCTCGCGAGCGTTGCGAGCGAGCAATTAATTTTTATTTTAAAACTTTATTGCGCCTCAATCGGCGGCGAGCCTTACTTATGTTTCATCGCTTTTCTCTCGTGCTCTTCAATCTTTTGAATTATCTCATCCATTTCTCCCTTGTCAAGCCATATCCCCCCGCACTTCTCGCATTTGTCAATGGTTATTCCTTCCCTGGTCTTCTTGCGCATTGGGAAATGGTCTTTAGGGCATTTAAGCACATTATCCTTTCTCCTAAATAACGCCATCGTAGCACCTCGAAATCAGTTTGATTATTAAAACTTTATTAAAACTTGCCGCTAAAACCTCCACCACCAAAACTGCCGCCGCCAAAGCCTCCGAATCCTCCGCTACCTCCTCCAAATCCACCAATTCCACCTGAGCCTCCGCTCCCTCCCCTGCCGAACATGTTGGCAAGGATTAGGGCTGCAAGAAAGTCCTTGTCGTCCTCTTTGCCTTCTTTTTTTGCTTTCTTCTTAGCCTCCTCCTTAGCTTTCTTATACGCAGACATTATTCCAGCGGCCATGATTATTAATATTATCACGAAAATGACTATTGTAGCAGTGCTTGCTTTGAAATCCTCGCTTCCCCATTCACCTGTTCCTTCTGTCTCAAGACTAGTGTCATTTCTTAAAATAGCGCTAATCACCTTGACGCCGTCAGCTATTCCTTGCTCATAGTTGCCTTCCTTGAACCTCGGCTCCATTGTGTTCCTACCAATCCTGCCTGCAAGGGCAGCATTTATGATTGGCTCAATGCCATAGCCAGTCTCTATCCTGTATTCCCTGTCATCAACTGCTAATAATATCAGGATACCATTATCCTTGCCTTGCTCTCCCAGAGTCTTATGCGCAAGGTTAAGGGAATATTCTTCAATTGGAGTTCCATTAAGGCTTTTCACAGTAGCTACTGCCATCTCAACGCTGGTGTTGAGCTTTAAGTTGTAAAGCTCGTCATTAAGAAGCTGCTCGTACTCAGCGCTTATCACATTATCCTCGTCATTAACAAAGCCTGTGAGCTTGTCAAGGGCTAGGACAGGCATGCTGAGAATAATCAACATTAAAAAAACAATTTTGAATTTCATAGCAAAGGACAAATAAGCAATTATTAATAAATGTTTTGACAATCGCCATAAAAGGTTTTAAATAATCAAGGTGATTACCTTTCTGGAAATGATCGAGAAGGTTATCGATAAGCTTGAGCAGAAGAGATTGTCTTTGGCCAAGAAAATAGATTTTCTAGAGGAGCTCGCTGGCCAGGGCGAGTACCTGGGGGAATTAAATGAAAAAGCATTAGGTCATAATCGCACATATCACTATTACTACCTTCCTAAAAAGCAGTGTGGCATTGTGTTGTCAGAGGAGAACTCGGATGTTGTTGTGACTTCTTATGGCAATATTGACAAGAAAAAGTTCATTGGCTATTACAAGACCCAGAAATCAGAGGAGAAAATTCTGAAGAGGCCTGGCTTGTTGTTCTTCCTTTCCTATCCCAAGCTTAAGTACCTGTTTTCCAAGGAGCGTTGGTTTGACAAGAAGCATGAGAAGGAAAAGATGAGATGGGAGTGATTAAGGACGATTTTCTAAAATCAAGAACTATTAAACATTTTTTATATTTTACCACTTACTAGTTGTTAATCTAGAAAGATTTAAAAAGAGCAAGAATCTTCTTTTCAGGATGGAAGGAGCTTTTCAGGAGGTAAGGAAGAATGAAATTCTTAGACAGCCTTATCTTGACAAGGCGATTGCTCTATGCCCTGAAAGCGTTTCAAAAATAATATACGACCCGAACCTTTATGAATATGGTAGCTATGTTAATCAGCTTGTTAGTGGAGGAGCTCTGGAAAAAGCTGTTCTTAGAGGAGCACAGCCAAGCCCAAACCAGGATGAATTCTTAGTGGTTCCACCAATAACCTTAATTGGAAAAGGAGATAAACACCCGATTTTTGTTACCAACCAGGCTTTTAAGAAATACGGCATTGAAGAACTGTTCTTAAACTCATTGATTGCGCATGAAGGGCGCCACTGCAATGATTTAATGCACGGAATTGAATTAAGAGAAGGCACAGTCATCAACTATGAGAACATCCATTTAATCCAGAAACTAACCTTTTTCAAAATGCTCGAAATAAGAGCATATTATAATGAAGCAGAACAAGCCAGGAAAAATAGAATCAATCACCCGCTTTACCGAACCTATACACGCTTCTGCCTCGGATTGGAGCTTGGGGACCTTAGGAAAATCAACCCGATAAGCGAGCTGGAAACAATGATTATCAGTGAGCAGGTAAACATTTACTCTCATTTATAAAATGCAGAGCACTGGACACACAAGACATCTTTGCATAAGATATTTAAATCCCTTATTATTTCTCGTCTAATACAAGTATGGTAATATTTTATGTATAACTAGTTGGAGGTTGATAAGCATGACTAACAAAAAACAAGTTTTTTGGAGTCCCAAAAATCACGGAGGTGATTTTTGATGACTAACAAGGAAGTTCAACCAATCTTTATTTTGCCTGAGAACACTAAGAGGACGCAGGGCAGGGATGCTCAGCGCCTGAACATCATGGCTGCCAAGCTCGTGGCTGAGACTGTAAGGACAACTCTCGGGCCCAAGGGCATGGACAAGATGATTGTTGACAGCGTTGGCGACATAACTGTGACTAATGACGGGGTAACGATTCTTGAGGAGATGAACATTGAACACCCAAGCGCAAAGATGCTTGTTGAGATTGCCAAGACCCAGGAGGACGAGGTTGGTGACGGAACAACCACTGCTGTTGTGCTTGCAGGTGAGCTATTGAAAAAGGCAGAGGACCTTTTAGACATGGAGATTCACCCAACAGTCATTGCCAAGGGCTACAGGATGGCTGCAGAGAAAGCAAGGGAGATTCTTAATAGCATTGCAGAGAATGTGAGCGAGTCAGACGGCGATTTGCTTGGCAAAATAGCAATAACAGCCATGACTGGCAAGGGAGCAGAGTCTTCAAAAGAGCTTCTTGCAGAGCTGGTGGTTAAGGGCGTAAAAAAGATTATGACCAAGACCAAGGATGGCGTGCTTGTTGACAGGGATGATATCAAGATTGAGAAGAAGATAGGCGGAGGAGTAGAGGACAGCACCCTTATTGAAGGGATTGTGCTGGACAAGGAAAGGATTCATCCTTCCATGCCTAAGAAAGTGGAGGAAGCGAAGATTGCGCTTATTGATTCAGCAGTTGAGGTCAGGCATACTGAGATTGACGCTAAGATAAGCATTAGTGACCCTGATAAGATGCAGGCTTTCCTTGACATGGAGGAGAACATGCTCAGGAAGATGGTTGACAAGGTTGCAAGTGTAGGGGCGAATGTGGTTTTCTGCCAGAAGGG
>DATEYH010000042.1:0-2746 GCA_035256305.1 Candidatus Nanoarchaeia archaeon | reverse complement strand
TTTCTTAATGCCTACAACAGGCCAGCTTATTATGGCCAATACAATTACAGGTACAACTATAACTATGCCTATGACCCTAATTACGGCTATAATAGCTACGGTCACAATTACGGGCCTTATCCTATGCCAAGCACCTGCAGCTCATACTATGGCTGTAGCAACAACTACAATAGCTATATATATGTGCATAATGCACTTGATTACACGTATTATAGTCAGCCTTGGCTATTGGAGCCCAGGTACAGTAATAATAACAGATGGTATGCACGAGGGTCGTGGCCTCAGATGTTTTATTATTAGGAATATTTAACAGGAGGATGTTTATTATTTGGAGGGTGTAATATGGTTGGAGTCAAAATAACCAGTTTAGAGCAAGCAAACCCAAATGACACTCGCGGGCCAATTTATGAATGGTGCAAAGGTCTTCCTGGCAGGCAGCTAACTATTTATGAAAGAAAAAAAGGGCTTTCCCTTGGAAACCATTACCACAAAGGAGAGGATCCTTCAAAAAACCCAGAAATACTTTTCCTGGCAAAAGGCGAGTTTAGGCTAGTGGCTTATGACAAGCAAGGCCAAAGGTTTGAGGCAGATGTCCAGGAAGGAAATGAAATAAAAATCTATCCTAATGTTTTGCATTCCCTTGAAACCCTGACAGATATTATCTTGCTAGAATACCGCTCAACTGTTTTTGACAGGGTAAAACCAGACACCTATCTTTCAACGTTAGAAGAGTTTCTCCTTAAATAAGCCATTTTCCCAGCCCTCGCTTTATTTTTTAATAAATTTTTTTGCTGGAAATATTTTTAAACAACACATCACTCTTGCATTTTCATGATAATCCTTGTTGACTTGGATGATGTATTGGCTGACTTTGAGAAGGGATTTATTGATAATTGGAGGAAGAAGTACCCTGACAAGCCTTACATTCCCCTTAAGGAAAGAACTGTTTTCAAAGTTGATAACCAGTACCCTTCAGAGCTCAAGCATTTGGTCAGAGAAACTTATTGTGCTCCAAGGTTTTACAGAAACCTGCCTTTGATTAAAGGAGGAAAAGAAGCAATTCAGGAGATGAAGCAAAAGGAGCATGATGTTTTTATTTGCACCAGCCCTTTATCAAGATATGAGGACTGCGTGCTTGAGAAATATGAATGGGTTGAAGAGCATCTTGGAAGGGACTGGACTAAAAAATTGATTGTGACAAAAGACAAAACCCTAATCCGGGGGAACATCTTAATTGATGACAACCCAGTTCCCAAAGGAGTTCTTGTTCCTACATGGGAGCATGTAATCTATGATTTTCCTTACAACAGGCACATTAAAGATAAGAGAAGAATAACCTGGCAGAGCTGGAATGAAGTTTTGAAATTATAATTGCTAATTAGAAATTAATGAGAATTCTTACTTGCTATTAATCAGAACAAACTTTGCCAGCAATGCTTCTAGTTGGATGAACTCGTCGCTGCCTTCTACCATCCTGAACTCTGCTTCCCCACATTCTTTTACCATTTCAAGCTTCTTCCTGTTATCAGCCTTTTCCAGCTTCCAGATTTCCTGCTGCACCTGCTTTATGACATCCAAGCCTGCAAGCCCGTGGTTGAGCATGGTGTCGAGCAGCTTGTCCTTGGCATTAAGGAAAGAGCCTTGGACGCACAATTCAAGGACATCGTTTATCTCTTTTGGCTCTGCAGCACTTGCAACGCT
Source organism: Candidatus Nanoarchaeia archaeon (assembly GCA_035256305.1). GTDB lineage: Archaea > Nanobdellota > Nanobdellia > Woesearchaeales > SM23-78 > SM23-78. The sequence continues at coordinate 1,045 of DATEYH010000042.1, read as the reverse complement.
ATAAATAAGCTCCTCTGTTATCTTGTCTTTTATCGCTGCGCTGCTCTGCATAATGTTCTCAAGCTTTCTGCAATCTCCCTCGCTTATCTCATAGAGCGCTTGCTTTGCCTCGGCATCAACATGTAATTCTTCTGCTCTGGCTATCTTTTCAATAATCTTGTAAATGTCCTCTTTTGGCAGGGGCTTGAACCTGAACACGCTGCACCTTGACTGTATTGGATCAATTATTTTTGAAGAATAATTACAGCTAAGAATAAACCTGCAAGTCTGGGTGTAGTTCTCCATGGTTCTCCTGAGAGCCTGTTGGGCATCCTTAGTTAGTGCATCGCACTCGTCAAGATAGATAATCTTGAAAGGAAAATCTCCAATTGCTCTTGTTCTTGCAAAGTCCTTGACCTTTACCCTTATAACATCAATTCCTCTCTCATCAGAAGCATTCAACTCTAAGAAGTTCTCATGCCACCTCTCTCCAAATAGCTTTTTTGCAACCACCAAGGAAAGGGTTGTTTTTCCAACACCTGCAGGGCCTGCGAACAAGAGGTGGGGCATGTTCTTTTTCTTGACAAAAGCCTCTACTCGTTTGACAATTTCATCCTGGCCTTTTACTTCGTCAAAATCCTGTGGCCTGTACTTCTCTGTCCAGATTGCGAAATTATCTTCCTTACCTTCCTTCATTCTTCTTCCTCTCCATTCATCAGGGAAAGCAAGAATTAGAAGTTGTTTAAAAAAGTTGTGCTGTTCTTAGTCTATTCTCTTAGTGCTATTCTTAAGCCTCAGTATTCTGCGTGCTCTGTCCTTTTGATTATCTCTTCCTGAAGAGAAGTTGACAAATCCACAAAATAATCACTGTAGCCAGCAACTCTCACTATTAAGTCCCTGTATTTTTCAGGCTCTAGCTGGGCTTTCCTAAGAGTGTCAGCAGTCACCACATTGAACTGGATGTGGTGGCCATCCATTGCAAAGTAGCCTCGCACCAGCTTTGCTAGCTTGTCAAGCCTTTCCTCGCCTTCAAGCAGGCTTGGAGTGAATTTCTGGTTGAGCAAAG
>DATEYH010000041.1:0-4038 GCA_035256305.1 Candidatus Nanoarchaeia archaeon | reverse complement strand
CTTGGGTATTTCCCTGATAGTAAGGTTGTACTTCTTCATAAGAGCAGCAGCCTCCTTCTCAGAGAGCTTATCATGCTCAGGAATCAGTTCATGGCTCAAAGCTTTCTTCGACATTTTTTATTTCTCCTGATTTAAAAAAATAGGCCGGACGAGACTCCCGCAACCTTCCAGGGGACTGAGCAAAGCTTTGCTTTGCGAATGTCGCCTAGTTTTGGTTAAGCTTTTTTGCTCCGCCAAAAAAGGTTATTCGAACTCGCGACCACTGCATTACTTTCAGCTGGAAGTTCAAAAGCTTCCGGCTTTTGTTAAAAGTGCAGTGCTCCATTGCCCATGCTTTCAAGTCATTATAAAGGCTTACCAGGCTGAGCTACCGGCCCAAGTTTTTCGGTGAATATAAGCCCTGGCCGACAACAGAAACTCTTGACAGTTTCTGAGCCGCCCAGTGCGTTCTCCGAACGCCCTGGCCGGGATTCGAACCCGGGTCGAAGCCTTACCGTGACTCAAGGCTAATGAATGATCATGAGTTCTCGACAGGGCTTCATGATAGTTACTGCAAAGTAACCAAGGAAACTTGGTTTCCTTTGTGCCAGGCTACACCACCAGGGCAACTTCGTTGCCCTTGTGAGCGTTCAAACTTGATTTTGAACACAACAAAAGCTTTCGCTTTTGAGCATTCAAACTTGACTTTGAATGCACCACCAGGGCAGCATATCTTAATCATGAAGCGGCTTGGATGATTTGGTTGAATGTTTATCGTAGGAAATAGCAGTGGCTCATCAGTACTTGTGTCATACCCTCCTTAGAACCCTTCTACTCCCCAAAACATTTTGCATGAACCCGTATGTTAATATTATTATGGCTAATTATTTATTGTTAATACGGTTAAGTGGGTAAAGAGTTGTGGGCCCTTTTTAAAGCTTTCCCTTTTTTTGAGCCAAATTGGCGGAAAAGTAAGCTTTATAAATAACTTATAACTCTGGTTTGGTAAAATGGAGCTGAAAGTTCTTGAGGACACCAAGAAGAGGATGGTTTTTGAGCTGATAGGCGCAGACCACACCCTTTGCAACTCCCTAAAGAAGGAGCTGTGGAAGGACAGCAGCATCAGGGCTGCTTCTTACAAGATAGAGCACCCCCTCATCGGGATTCCCAAATTCATAATCGAGACTAACGGCCAGAAGGAGCCGAGAGCTGTGCTCAAGGCAGCTGCTAGCAGGCTGCAAAAGCTTAACGAGGATTTCCTGGCTGCTTTCAAGAAGGCTAAATAATAATAGCTAAATAATAAAATATTAAAACAATTCTATCATTCCTTTTTCTTTGATGGAAAACTCTGACAAGAAATTTCTCTTAGCATTGGCTCGCGAGTCTATAAAGAGCTATTTTGATGATGAGAAGCCCGATATGAGCAAGGTCAAGCATCTCAGAGAGAAGAGAGGGGTGTTTGTGACTTTGCACGACAAGTACGGAGAGCTCAGGGGTTGCATCGGCTTTCCAATGCCAACCTATCCTCTTAACATGGCTATTGTCGAGGCTGCCAGGAGTGCTGCCTTCCATGACCCAAGGTTTCCTCCCTTGAAAAAAGAAGAGATGGAAGAGGTTGAGATTGAGATTTCAGTATTAACAGTTCCTGAGGAGATAAAGGTGAAGCACCCTAATGAGTATTTGAAAGCTATTAATATTGGCGAGGACGGATTAGTAATTCATGGAGATTTTTGCTCAGGGTTATTATTGCCCCAGGTAGCGACTGAGAACAACTTTAATGTTCCGACATTTCTTAACTGCCTGTGCCAGAAAGCAGGCATGGGCTTCAGCTGCTGGAAAGATTTGAAGAATAAGATTTCAAAGTTCCAGGCAGAAGTTTTCAATGAGAAGGAGTTTGAGTGAGCCCCGCCGGCGCTTGAGGACCAAATTAGTGACTTGATTTTATTTTTTGCAACCAGTCGACTTTCGTGAGCGGCGATGGTTTTAAACATTTATAGTTCTTTGCCAAATAATTCGTTATCTCGCTAAGCTCGGCTATAACTTCTTTCTCTTTATTAAGTTCTTGGGAAAGCAACAAGCCTTCCACTTCAATCTGAAATAGTTCCTTATCTTCATGAGTGCATCGGTCCAATAATATGCAATAAGAATTTCGTGTTCTTTCATTTTCAGTCAGGAAGTACTTCCTCTTTCTGTGAAGGATCATCTCAGAGGACACCGACAAGTTAGGAGTTGGTACTTCCTTGAATTCTTTTCTTTTTAGTATGCAATTCAATCCGTAAGGGTCGTTAATAATTTCTAAACCCTCTTTCCGGACAACTTTCTTAGCTTCGCCCTTGGTGCTTATTCTTAGACTGGTGCCGTCAAGCGTTATGAGATACTTGTGCATCTTAGCTCCTTCTAGAGTGTAAGAGAAGCCCTCTAGTAGTCGGAATCCTTTAATGTTGTTATTCTCAAAATCCTTTTTTATTTGGTGAAATACGTACTGGTCTGCCCTGTTCAATAATAGTTTGGCTTCTATCTCGGTGTCTGATGGAGGAACGTTTTGCGCTGATTTTTTTCTTAGGTACTCGCTCAAGAAATTATATGCCATATCCTTCTTTGATATTGTTGGCTCAGCTCCTAATTCTATCAAAGTACCCTTAATGAGGTAGAATTCTGGTGAGTTAAGCCAGTCTTGCGGTATTTTGAGTTCCACCCTACAATAGTCTTCCTTTCCTATGATAACGCTGTCCAACCCGTTTTCAAAAAAGAAATAGGTGGGGGAATCGTCAAGAGTTATTCGAAAGTTCTCCTCGTTATTAACATGATAATGCATTCTCCTGTAACTGTCTGCTGCGAATGGTCTGAGCGGAGTGCTGATAAAGCAATCACCAATTCGGTCTCTTCCAGCAAGCTCTCTGAGAATTTCTTCCAGAGTTATGTTTTTTCTTTCTTTCCTTCTCATCCTAGAATTTTCAAGGAGTACATCTTCTTTGATTTCAAAAATCCACTCTTCATCCAGCCTAAGAAAGCCGTGAAAGGGTTTGATATCATACCTTCTTGCCTTGAGAGAAACCTCAAAAGGAACTTCGTGCTCTGAATTGTTAAAATACACTGTGTGATTAAAATCTGTCAAAACCTCTTTTCTGCTCGTGATTGGCTGAATTTTCTCTCTGAACTGCTCCACAGCAGACATGCTCAGTAAATATCGTTCTTCCTTTCTAGTGGTCATGTATTTTTAGAAAACGTGGTAGATTTAAATAATTATCCCAAGACTCACTTCCCAAATCTCCTCTGCCTCTTGGCATACTCATCCAAGCACTTCTTCAGGTCTTCCTTAGTGAACTCTGGCCAGTGCTTTTCTTTCAGGAAAATGATTTCACTATAAATTCCTTGCCACGGCATCAAGCCGCTCAACCTTTGCTCGCTTGTCCTTATGATTAAGTCAGGCTCGCTCTCAAGATGCAGGTGCTTCTGGAAATATTCAGGAGTTATGTCTTCGGGGTTTACTTTTCCATCCTTCACATTCTTTGCTATCTTCTTTGCAGCCTCTGTTATTTCCTGCCTGCCGCCGTAGTTGATGAGCATGTTAAGTTGGTAGTTATTGTAATCCTTGGTTTGCTCCATTATCTTCTCCATTTTCTCTCTTAGCTTGGCAGGCAATCTTTTCAAGTCACCGATGAATCTTACCCTTACCTTGCTCTCTTTGAGCTCGTTCTTTCCTGGCTTAAGGAACCTGTCGCACATGTTCTCGAATAGTTTGAGAAGGAAATCTACTTCTATTTTTTCTCGCTCAAGATTATCAGTGCTTGCTGCCCAGAAAGATACTTCCTTGATGCCGAGCTCCTTGCACCATTCCAGGAGTTTCTCAAAAACCTTGCCTCCTTCCCTGTGGCCTTCCCAGGCAGGCAATCCTTTCAGTTTTGCCCATCTCCTGTTTCCGTCAGGGATTATGGCTATGTGTTTTGGAATATTATTAGTATTATTATTCATTGATTAATCAGGTTATAGAACCAATTTAAAAAATTTGTGAAAAAGCTTTTACAACGTGTCCTTGCACGCAGGGCAGACTTTCTGGCC
>DATEYH010000040.1:0-7437 GCA_035256305.1 Candidatus Nanoarchaeia archaeon | reverse complement strand
TTATTTTTTCTTTCGTTTAGATGTTTTCTTGCTTTTGGCTGGCTTGGCTTTTTTGGCTTTTTTCTTGGCAGAAGAGCTTTTCTTGCTTTTGCTAAGGCTTGCAACGTATGCTTCTTCTGCCTCTTTTCTCTTGCTCCGGATGAAGCCGATTATTACTAAAACTATAATTACTATTAATACTCCCAGGAATATTTGTAAGGCTCCTATTTCTTGCACATCCCCTCTTGTCAGGGTTGGTTTCTTTTCTGTTTCGCCAAGGGCTTCCGCCTCATTTTCTAAGGGGCTTATGCTTATGGTAGGCTCTTCGAGCATTGCCCCGCCTATTAAGTTTTGCTCTGCCAGGTTGGTTGTGACTATGAAGGTTGCTTTTCTGAACACAACGTCCTTAAGGGTTATCACAAGGTCTTTTTGGCCGTCATTGTTGAAGTCAATGGCTGAAGACTCTGTCCTGTCAAGCCTTACTCTCTTGTCGCCAGGCGTGACTAGCAGCTCTGCAAACTCTATGCCTCGGGTGTAATCCTGGCTCACCAGCAGGATGTTCACATCATAAGTGTTCTCTCCTCTTATAGCTCTGATAACATCATTAGGCACTGTATCTTTTATTTCAAGCTCAAGCCCTTCCCTGAGATTGAACTCGTAAAGAGTGCCTTCCCTGCCAGGAAAGCCTGTTACTCTTAGCTCACCCTCCTCTTGCTCTCCAATCGTTATCCTTCTGCTGTCAGAGGAGATTATCATGTCACTTATTTCAATGCACTCAATGCGCCAGGTGTAGCTGCCGGGCTTCAGATCAAGCCTTATTCGCGTATCATACGGAGATAAGAGTGAATTGGTTGTTTTTACTAGCTCTCCATTAATTATTAATGAGCATTCTTTCATCTCAAGCTCTGGAGAGTAGCTGAACATGAAGTAGATGCTGGTTAGCTCTGTGCGAGTGTTGTCAGTCGGAGCTTTAAGGCTTATGAAAGAGCCAGGATTGACTACAAAGCCTGTTATTGAGGCATTGCTCGTGATGATAAAGTATATCATCCCCAGGGCGCATAAGCCGAATACTATTTCCAGTTTGGTTTCTTTTCTCATCTTAATTTCTTGCCTGAGCTGCTTTTTATTATATCAAACTTTTCATTAACAGCTGGTTCTTCATCATCAGGGATCTTCAACTTTGGCTCTGGCTCGTCTTCTTCACCAGTATCAATAGGAGGAGGAATGCTGGATCTAGGCTCTTTTTTCTTTGGCGCTGATTTTTTTATCTCCTTCTTCCTAATGCCTGATTTGCTCTTTCTTGATATTAATAGAATTGCCAGCAAGATAATAATTAAAACCACCAGGATTATCAAGATGACCATGACCAGGCTGCTCTTCTCTTTTTCTGGCTCTGGCTGCAACGGCACAGGAGTGATTTGTGGCTCTTCTCCAGATGTTTCTGGCTCTTCTGCAGGCGTTTCAGGCTCTTCAGTGGCTGGTTCTTCAGCAGGTGTTTCTGGCTCTTCTGGCGCAGGAGTAACAGGTTGCGTTGGTGTCTCTGCTGGTGCTGGCTGAGCGCCTGGGTAAGGCGTCACAGTGAAGTATGCTTCCTTGCTTCGCTCTACACGTTTAAGCAAGAGCTTGATGTCAATGGTTTTGTCCTTGTCAAAGTCAAAGTCCAAGGAAGAACCAACAAGTATTTTCTGGCTGCTAGAGCCTTGTTCACGCATTTCAACAAAGCTTGAGTTAATGCTAATGCCCATCTTGACAACAAGGATATAATACGACTTGCCAGCTATCTTAGTCTGAATCTCATCATTTGCCTTCATGGCAGGCAGCTCTACTGGCTTCTGGCCAGGCGCTGGGGTTATAACATAAGTCCTTGTGTAGTCAGAGTTATAGATGGTATCATAGCCCTCACTGGTTGAGCCAGCAACGTCTAATTTGAAAGTTCTCTCCTCAGAGACTATCTTGTTAAAATCCGAGTCATAGCATTCCACATGCCAGGTGTGAGAGCCAGCTTCCAAATCAGTTACTGTCAATTTGTTATTCGTCCTGACTAGCATGGTGTTTCTTTTTGCTTTAACTTCACCATCAATTATTAGTGAGCAGTTCAGGATGTTCACATCAGCATCAAAGTCAAACATGAAGTCCTGAGTGTAAGTTGATATTACTGCTCCGTCAGCAGGAAGCTTAAGAACTATATTAGCAGGAGCTGCATTAACCATTGTTATTAACAGTATGCTCAAAACAAGAATAAATGTTGCTATGAATAGTTGCTTTTTCATTTTTATGCCTCGCATAAAAATGGAACCCAAAAATTCCATTTTTGTTGTTTCATTCATACCCACCCTTAATTATTGGTAATCTATTATTCTGCAATTAGAGGTATTTAAATCTTTTGCTAAAAAAATCTCTAGCAGCTGACCTTGCTCTCATGGCCGTGCTTGGTAACCCTGATGATGCTGTCCACAAAGCTCTCCATCTTGGCTTCGTGGCTTACGATAATCACCTGAGTCACATGGGTCTGGTTAATAACCTCCCTGACCCTGTCAAGCTGCTCTGAAGAAAACCCTTCTGTTGGCTCGTCAAGAATAATCAATTCCCTGGTCCTTATGGTGCTGAGGAAGTCATTAACCACCTTGTTAAGAGCTAGGCGATAGGAAAGCGCAACACTGGTCTTCTCTCCTCCAGACAAGTTCTCAATCCAGGTTTCATAGCCGTTCTGCTCAATCACTGGCGAGAAAGAGTCATCCAGCCTCACGCTAAGAGTCTCATCCTCTATCAATGTGCTGAACCATTCCTGGAAGAAGGCGTTGAATTCAGAGTAAATCCTTGCGAGTATATGCCTTTCAATAGTGTCTGCCAAGTTGATGAAGTAATCCTCTAGCCAGCTCTTTATCTCATTAATCCTTGCAAGCTTTTCCTGGTCCTGTTTCATCCTGCTGAGCTCCTGCTTAAGCCTGGAGGTGATATTGCTGAGAGCGTCAAGCCTGGTCTTCTTCTCCACTACAAGCTTTTCAACTCTCTCCTTTTCCCTTCTCCTTTCCTCTAATCCCTGCTTTGCCTTCTCAAACTCATCCTTCTTTGCGCTCTGCTTCTCCAACTTTGCCTTTAAGTCCTCTGTTAACCCTCTTGCCTTGCTAACCCTGTCCTTTAATTCACTAATCTCCTGCTCCAAAGCCTTCTTGCGCTCCTTCTTCTCATCAAGCACCTCAAGCTTTACCTTCTTGGCCTCAAGCTCCTTCTCTCCTAGGAGGTAATTCTCAATTTCAAGCTCAACACTATCCTGTTTATCACCCAGCTTCCTCTCCCACTCATTAAGCTTTGAAAGATTAGCCTGGCAGTTGGTAATAATGACTTGCTCCCTGGCTGTGACTTCATTGATGTGCTCAGGAGTGACTTTCTGCTTGCAAGTAGGGCAAACATCGAGCTCTGAAATCTTCTTGATAATGTTTTCAGAAGCGTTCTTCTTTGTCGTGAACTCTGATTTCTTGGAATTAATCTCAGCTAGCTTCTGCTCAACAGCCTTTAGCTCCTGCTTCTTCCTAACAACCAAGGACTTAATCTCACTTGCCCTGCCAATATCAAAGCCTTCTAACCCTCTCAAGAGCTCATCAAGCACAGAATTAACCTTTGCCAGCTCCTTCTCGCTCCTCTCAAGCTGGATTGTTGATGAGCCAAGCTCGCTCCTGCCAACTTCATAGCTCTTCTCAAGCCTTTTCAGCTCATCAAGCTCCTGCTCAAGCCTCTCAAACTCCTGCTTTGCCTTCTCAAACTCAGAGCTAGCCCTGGCAACTGCTTGCTCTTGAAGCCCGAGCTCTTGCTTTAGCATCCCTGCCTGCTTATCATATTCTTCCAATTCATTCTTTTTGTCAGGAAATGCTTCCAGCTTGCCATCAAGAACATTAATCCTGCTCTTAAGCTCTCGCACATAATTAAGAGCATTCTCCTTGACCAGCTTGTACTTGTCGATATTGAAAAGTTTCCTAAGAATGTCAAGCCTGTCCTCCCTGCTCTCGTAAAGTATGCGCTTCATCTCCTCCTGAGGCGTGAAGACAGTGTACCTAAAGATTAATGATTTGGATTTGTTCAGGAGAGACTCAGGATAGCCTATCATCTCAAGAATCCTTGCCTTAAGCTCCTGAGGAGTGCCTTCAAAAGACTTGTCATTGGTGAGCAGGACTCCAGGCTCCTGCACCACTCCGCCAGGAACCCGCTTCAATGAGCGCCTGATAACAATCTCATCATTGTCTAGCTTAAAAGCCAGCTCAACAGATCCGTTAGTTTCGCCGTGCCTCAGAAGAGTTGTGCCTGAGACCAAGCCCTTCATGATCCCGAATATAGCGAACTCAATAGCAAGCAGAATCGTGGTCTTACCGCTCCCAATATCACCTGATAATAGCACAGAGCCCTCAGGGAACTCAATATTCGCATCAATATAAGACCTGATGTTCCTAAGGCTCAGAGAATGGATAATCATAAAAAGAAGAAAAAAATTTGTTATTAAATAGTTTGTTGTTTTGCAATCCTTACTCTTTCAATAGCTTAAGAGGCACATCCGAGCGCACACTGTCCTTGTAGCCAACGCCATAGTTCTCTACCAAGTATGAGTCCATTACTTCGCACCCGTTCTTGTAGTTATCATCCCATTCCTGCTTTTTCCTCTGGATTAGCTCTTCTGGCGCAATGCCAAGCCGCTTCGCCTCATGAGTCAGCCTCTGCGTTGTGGGCCCGTACACTTTCAAAGGACCAATGTGAATCCTGAGAGAAAAATTCTCAATGTGCCTGTCCATCTTATCCAGATAAGACCACAAGCTATCAGGATTAGGGTTGTACATCTGCGGATAGATGTCAAACCCTGCCCTCAGGAATCTCTTGATAGAATAGAGTTGCTCTTTCATTGTAGCATTAGACTGCACGTTGCTCTGGAGATTCGCCTCATCAGTACCCTTAATCGCTGTTAACACCTTCACAGGATGCTCTGCAAGCTTTTCAAGTATATTCTTTTCATAAATGCCTTCCTTCTCAAACCTCTTGACAACAGAGCCAGTGCTGAGATTGCTGTCAATCTGACCAACAAGGTCAAGCCCTCTCTTGGCTATTTCGCGCCAGACATCCAGCACGTAGTCGAGCACAATGGTCGGCTCTCCGCCTGAAATCCTGAGCACCTTGATGTCCAGGTCAAAATTATGCTCCTGGTTATAGAAATTCCTTATTTTTTTCCTTGCTGACAGCATGCTATCAACTACCTCCTCCACTCCGAGCCAGGCCTTGCCTTCAGAGACTTTGCCATCATTGCTCTTGTCATCAACAAAGCAGTACCAGCATCCGCCAGTTGCTGTGCCGTCATGAAAATTGCACCCACCAACCTGGGCTATGAACGGAGTATTATAATCAGTAGCCCTCTTGATATCAAAACCTTTGTTATGCTTGAACCATAAAGGGAAATCAAACTCCTGGCGCTTAATCAAATCCTCTATTTCTAAGCCTGACATCGTCCTTATGTCCTTGAAAGGCATCTTGTACTCAACCGCGGCCTTAGGGTCAATGTCCTTGATATTGAACTTGGCACGAAAAACATACTCGCCAGTCCTGATATTAGGCATCAAATCAATAACCTTGGAAGTGTCTTTGCCCTGCAAGGTGTTTGAGAAATCTGTCACCAATACTTTGTCGTCTTTCCTTAAAGTCTTCCTAAGCTCAAGAGCCCTGTTTATAGCGTCTGTTTTCATAATTACCTCCCCCACATATTTCTAAATAAATCACTCACCTAAAGAACCAGTCTTCAGGGCTCACTCCCTTTTTAATAGCTGAAACTCTTTAACAGCTATTTATACTTTTCTATTTTCCTATTTCTGAAAAAACTTTATAAACACCGTTGAAGTAATTAGCTTTATAGCCCCGTAGTCTAGAGGCCAAGGATAGCGGACTTTGGAAGCGCAGGAAGAAAAGGCCTGAGCTGAACAAATCCGTTGACCCAGGTTCGAACCTCGCAGGAATAAGCGAGCGAATTTCCTGGCGGGGCTATTATTTTCTTTAAAACACAGAAACGTTTTTAAATCCAGGCGCTTAATTGTGTGCTGCGAGAGGTGAGGGCGGGGGATGATATGCCGGATTTCAAAGCAGAGCTTGATTATGCGTATGAACTTGTCAGGAGAAGATTCAGGATTGACTTTGCCAAGCCAGAGTTCTCTGTTTTCTCTTCTGATGATTTTATAGACAAGGTCCGCCAGCCTAAATCCATGAAGGATTTCTTCGAGCCAATTCCAAATATGTTTATTGATAATAAAGACCACCTCATGGTGGTTTATGACCAGAAGCAGCCTTCTAAAGATTATGAGCTCATTTATAGCTTTATGCATGAGCTTGGGCATTTCTGGGAGTTCAGGCTTAACAGGGAACTGACTTCGGATAATGTCTTCTCAATTATTGATTATCACCATCCGCAAAGAGAAAAGGGAGTGGTTTTATTTGCTTTTAGCGAGGGAATTGCTGAATTGATTGCACAAGAGTCATCCATGATATCTGAGAGCGCTAGCCTGAAGCAGTTTAGTAGCGACCATGGAAAGGAGCGTCAGGACGGCTTGGATGATTTTCTTAAACATGAGCTGGATTTGCTGGCATATGTTTATAAATCTGACAGAGAAAACGAGAGCGAGCTACTTCTCAAATTCATGAAGAAGAATAACGGGCTGACCCTTGAAGTTAATGCCCATGTTTTTGGCTATGACTTTGCTTTGCGGCACAAGGATTTAAGCGTAAGAAAGATGATCATGCATCCCCCACATACTTACAGCGATTTCTTCTTGCCAGAGGCTTATAGGCAAAAACTAAGTAAACTATCCTAGACAGGCAAGGCTTATTTTGAAAAGGTTTAAATACTAAGAAAGTAATAAATAGCGATAGATTATAATTGTGCGAGAGGAGTGGGAGCATGACTGATTTTAAGTGCGACAAGTGCAAGGGGCTGATGAGAAAGAAGGGAGTTCTTTTCATGGGCAACAGCAAGTACGAGGTTTATGTCTGCCCTAGCTGCGGCTATGACAAGAAAGTCTGCCTCGGAGTAGTCAGGTAAAAGATTATTTGAACATATTTTTAAACCCCTTAATACTTCTTTATTCTCATGAACATCCTGCCAAATATTAAGATCATCGGACTAACACTTTACCTGGAAAAGCAGAAAACCCTTGTGATTGCTGACACTCACCTTGGCTATGAGGAAGCTCTGAACAAGGAAGGGATTCTTATACCAAGGCTGCAGTTCAAGGAAATATTAAAGCATCTTGAGCTTGTTTTCAAGGAAATAAAACCCAAGCTAATTATTCTGCTGGGTGATGTCAAGCACGAGTTCGGGCTTATCTCAAAGCAGGAGTGGCGTGACACCTTGAACCTGCTTGATTATTTGCTGAGCAAGGCAAAGGTTGTTCTGATAAAAGGCAACCATGACACTATTCTTGGTCCTCTTGCCAGGAA
>DATEYH010000039.1:0-2192 GCA_035256305.1 Candidatus Nanoarchaeia archaeon | reverse complement strand
AAAACAGCAAACTTTTTAAATAAACCAGGCTTCTCCTCGCCTAAGAGGAGTTGTTCTAACACCCAGATAAGAAAAAATGTCTATCATGCTTTTAAGAGAGCATAAATATCAAGAGGCGATTTGTTATGAAAGAAAATGATGTTTTGAAAACAGGAACAACCACAGTAGGGCTTGTATGCAAGGACTGCGTGGTATTGGCAGCTGACAAGAGGGCTACTGCCGGCAACTTCATAGCCAGCAAGAAGGTTGAGAAAGTCGTTCCTATCAATGAGAGGATGGCCCTCACAACCAGCGGAGTGGTTAGCGACATCCAGCTGCTCATAAAGCTGCTCAAGGCAGAGCTGAAGCTTAAGAGCATAAGAGTTGACAGGGAGCCTACTGTGAAGGAAGCTGCCAACCTAATGGCCAATATTGTTTATAGTAACATCAGGAAGATGAGCATGATACCAGGCATAACCCATTTCTTGCTTGGAGGAGCAGATGAGGATTCTGCCCAGCTCTATGACTTGTTTGCTGACGGCAGCATAACAGACATTGATGACTTTGTGGCCAGCGGAAGCGGCACTGAGATTGCTTACGGAGTGCTGGAGGCAAACTACAAGAAGGACTTGACAGAGGCAGAGGGTGTTGAGCTTGCCCTGAAGGCTGTCAATGCAGCCATGCAAAGGGACTCTGCAAGCGGAGAAGGTATTGACGTGTACGTCATCAGTAAGGCAGGTATGAGAAAGGCTGCCCAGAAAAAAGTGAATACTCACGCCCAGTAAGACATGAAGGTTAATGAAAAGATTCTAATGCAGAAGATTATTTTTAATTTTTTCAAGCAAACCCGGTTTTTGAAAATAAATTTTGAAACAAAATAATAAATCAATAATTTCATCTAAAAAAATGAGGTAATATCAGAGGTTGTAATTCATGAGCGAGATTATAGACGAGATTCTCAAGCACCTGCCGGCTAACAAGATAAGCGATGCTGTGTTTGAAGGAGCCAACATAGTGCTCTACACCAAGAACCACGAGTTCTTCCTAGACGACGGAGGGGTTGTCAAGGAAATAGTTAACATGATAAAGAAGAGGATAGAGCTCAGGCCAGACCCGAGCATCTGCCTGGAGCAGGAGAAGGCTGAGAAGCTCATTAAGAAAATAGTTACAGAAGAGGCAGGCATCGACCAGGTAATCTTTGACCCTCAGAGGAGCATAGTCATCATCGAGGTCCAGAAGCCTGGCTTGGCTATTGGCAAGCAAGGAGAGAACTTGCAGGAGATAAAAAAGCAAACCTTCTGGGTGCCCCAGATAAAGAGGACGCCCGCAATAAGGAGCCAGCTTATTGAGAATGTGCGCGCAGTGCTTTACCAGAACAATGATTATAGGAGAAAATTCCTTCACAAGACAGGCCAGAGGATATATAATGGCTGGCTAAGAAGGGAGAAGAAAGAGGAGTGGATAAGGCTAAGCTTCCTGGGCGGAGCAAGGCAGGTAGGCAGGAGCTGCTACCTGCTCCAGACTCCAGAGTCCAGGGTGCTGCTTGACTGCGGCATAGATGTTGCCAACGAGGAGGAAGCCTATCCTTACCTTGAAGCCCCTGAATTCAATATCAAGGAGCTGGATGCAGTTATTATCAGCCACGCTCACCTTGACCATTCAGGTCTTATTCCTTACCTGTTCAAGTTCGGCTATAGGGGACCTGTTTACTGCACCCTTCCAACAAGGGACATAATGAGCCTGCTCCAACTAGACCTGATAAAGATCCAGAGGAATGAGGCAAAAGAGCCCATATACACGAGCGATGACATCAAGGAGATGGTTAAGCACACCATATGCCTTGAATACGAGGAAGTAACTGATATAACCCCCGACGTCAGGATTACGCTCTACAACGCAGGCCACATGCTAGGAAGCTCGCTGGTGCACATACACATAGGCAATGGCTTGCACAACATGGTTTACACAGGAGACGTAAAATACGCCAAGACCAACATGCTAAGCCTTGCAGACACCAACTTCCCAAGGCTGGAAACACTAATGATAGAATCCACTTATGGGGGAAAAGATAATATAATGCCCCCGAGCAGGGAGGCTGATGAGCAGCTCAGCGAGCACATCATTGAGACTATAAAAAGAAAAGGGAAAGTGCTCATGCCAGTGCTAGGAAGCGGAAGAGCCCAGGAAGTCATTGTGCTGCTTGACAAGCTTAT
>DATEYH010000038.1:0-5718 GCA_035256305.1 Candidatus Nanoarchaeia archaeon | reverse complement strand
GTGGTAACGTTTTTTATCTCCTTAACCAGCTTTTCCTTTCTCTCCTTGGTAAAGGGGATGAACTCTCTTAGCTGTTGAACCCAGTTATTTCCTTCCACAAACCCATAATACATTATGAAGAACATGATGAACAACCCAATCACGATTTCAGCAACAGAGCCGGCCAAGGCCACTGCTGACTTAACCATAAACTCTCTTAGACCTATGAGCAACTGAGTGAAATTTTCGCGCATATCAAACTGAGTACCTAGCAACTCAACAACGTAGCTATTCGCTTCTGCAAGGCGTTCAGCATTGAATGAACTGATAAAACCAATTGTTTGCTTTACCAGGACTCCTGCTATGATGAATGAAGGAATAACCAGGATTAGCAGTATGAGCAAGATGACTATTATGCTGCTCACCTTTTGGCTCTTAATCCTATTAACAAACCAGGCGTATAGTGGATAAATAGCAATGGTTAAAATCGCCCCCATGAAAATATATCTCAAGAAAGGTTGCAATAACCTAAATGTGAGGTACAACAGTATAAGAAGGAGAGCTATGAACACATACCTTGAGACCTTGGCTCCTTCCACTTAATCACCTCTTTCCTTAATGCTGACTTTTGTCTTATTTAAAGTTTGTTAAATTTTTTTACTATCCCTCAAAGAACCATGACTCCTCATCCTGGAAATATTCCTCGGGTTTCTTGAAGTAGTTTATGGCATTGCTGATAAGGGCATAATGGCTGTTCTCCTCCTTCATAAGGAACTCAAAGAGCTTTTTCACATTAAGGTGCTCTGCCTTGGCTGCATTTTTCTTGTAAAAATCATAGCCTTTCTGCTCCAGAGTTAAGCCAGCCTCATAGGATTCCAAGTCGCTTTGGCCAGCAATAGCTTTCTCAACAGCATTCTTGACAGCGTCTGAAAAGAACTCCTTGACATCATTGATAGCCTCGTCTTCTGTTCCTGAGTCAATGACAGGCTCTTCTCCTTCATGAATTGACTTGTTGAAAGCATTAATCGCGTCAATGTGCTTTAATTCCTCGTCAGCAAGGAAGATGAAAGTCTTCTTGGCAAGCTCGTTCTTCATCTTCGCAGCACTTTTAAGATAGAAACCTCTGACTTTCTTTTCATTCTCAACAGCCAGCTTTAAAGCCTTAAGCTCATCCTTAAGATAATCACGCTCCATAAATCATCACCCTTTTGTTTTTATGAAAAGGAACTGCCTTAATAAAACTTACTTTTTATTATTATCTATTCATACCTCAGGCTATCAACAGGGTGCAGCTTTGATGCTCTGATGGCAGGCAATACTCCTGAGCCTGCACCTACAAGGAAAGCAAAGAATATGCATCCAATGATCAAGGTCAAGGGGAAAATTGGCTTGAGCATGGAATAACCTGCTGCTGCTGCTATGCTTCCTCCTGTGGTCGCTGCTAGGTAGCCGAGCCCCACCCCGATTATTCCTCCGAGCACCCCAAGAAGGCCTGATTCAAAAATGAATATGATAAGAATATCGCTGTTCCTTGCGCCTACTGCTTTCATCACTCCAATCTCCTTGGTCCTTTCCAGCACTGCCGTATACATGGTGTTCATTATGTTCACAGAAGCCACCACCAATGAGATTAATGCAATAAGCACCAATATGCCATTAATAATGGTTATTACTGTGTTGAAAGTCTGGATAGCATCCTCAAATGTCTGGACTGTAAAGTCTTCTTTTCCTTCTTCCTGGCCCTTGTACTTCCCTAACTTTTCTGTAATCCTGTCTGCAAGCACTTTTGGGCTCACATCACTAGCAGCTCTTATCATCACATAGCCGTATCTGTCCTTGCTAGAAGGATCTATGAGCTCGTACTGCTCCTTTGTAACGTAGATGTTGGCATCATCAGAAGGATTGCCTACTGCCTCATAAAAGCCTATTACCTCCAGCTGTTCAGAATCAACAAGGACTTTGTCACCCACCTTAATCCCTCTTGCGAATATCTTGTCTGGCACCTGGTAATTATAGCCAAGAACAACCTTCCCCAGCTCTCCTTTTCTTAGCTGCTTACCAACCTCTATATTAAGATCGCCCGACGCTTCGAGTATGAAATCTATATTGTTCATGTCAATCCCTGCGAGATAATTGTATTTTTTCTGGTCCCTGAAGCTTATCTCTGCAGGCTTCATGTACATCCCAGATATCTCCTGCACCCCGTTTATCTTTTCCACGAAATCAATATCGTCTTGGGTCAAATAGAAAGAGGTGTCTGTCCCTGGCGCACCGATTGATTTTGCCATTATAAACAATTTATCTGTTCCTGCCTGCGTAGCCAGGGTATTAACATAATCCTGTATTCCAAGCCCAAAGCTTACAAGAGTGAACACTGCTGTTATTCCTATCATTATTGAAACGATTGACAAGAAGCTCCTGAGCTTCCTATGCATCAGGTTTTGCAACGCATACTTGATTTCATCCCAGTTGATGAGTTTCAGTCTCACTTTGCACCTCTTAATGAATCAACAGGATTAAGCTTTGAAGCCCTTATTGCAGGCAGCACTCCAAATACTGTTCCGAAAAAAAAGGAGAATGCAAGCGCCCCTAGTATGAGCCCGATGCTTATGCTTGCCCTTATCAGGTCTGAGCCCAGTGCAAGGCTTGCAACATATGCAAGGCCATAGGCAAAGCCCATCCCTAGGAGGATACCTATCAAGCCCCCTACCATCCCCAGCATGCCTGATTCAATGAAGAAGAGCGTGAAGATAGTTGAATTCTTTGCTCCTATTGATTTCATAATGCCTATCTCCTTGGTCCTTTCCAGAACTGCCGTATACATAGTGTTCATTATCCCGATTCCACCAACGACGAGCGAGATTACAGCAATTATGGTCACAAAGAGCTGGACAGCAAAAAGGGTTGAGTTAAGGCTTTCAAGCGCTTTCTGAGGCGTCTCCACTACAAAATCCTCCTCCCCCACCTTGACATCCCTTTCCTTCCTAAGGAGCTTCTCAATATCCTGCTGTGTCTGCTCCATCTGATTAACATCCTTTACTTTAACTCCTATTATGTTAACTGTGCCATCATCAGCCTTTATGCCCTCTGCTATCATTGCGTCGTTATTCATCATTATTGCGTCATCAAATATGAAGCTGCCCTTGTTCTCCAGTATGCCAACAACCGTGAATTCCTTATTGTTAATGAGAACTTTGTCACCTGCATTTATGGGCCTATCAAAGGTAGCACCATAAGTAATCCCCGTATGGTAATTGGATCCTAGAAGTACGCCTCGAGCGTCTTGGTCAGTCAGAAGCCTTCCATCCTGGACTTTGAGATTCATCATCCTCTCAAATATTTTCCTATCCTCTTTATCAGGGACTGACATGACAAACTCTATTTTCTGCTTGTCCCTGAACTCAATCGTTGCTGA
This sequence comes from Candidatus Nanoarchaeia archaeon, assembly GCA_035256305.1. GTDB lineage: Archaea > Nanobdellota > Nanobdellia > Woesearchaeales > SM23-78 > SM23-78. Next base: position 2,324 of record DATEYH010000038.1, on the reverse strand, counting down.
GCCAATATACCTCCCAAAAGCTGCTTCAACATTGTTTATTTTCCTTATTTGGTCAACAAGGTCTTCTTTCAGAGGATTAGGAGCTCCCTGACCGGGTGCGCCAGCAAAATTAACATTTGCAGCCTGAACAGACAACACATCAGTTCCAAGAAATCCAAACTGCGAGGTTATTGCAATTCTCAATCCTTCGCCAAGCCCTATTAATGAAACCACAGCAGCTATGCCTATGAATATGCCTATCATGGTGAGATAGGTTCTAAGCCTTCTCTTTAGAAGGCTTCTAAGAGCTATGGTGAAATAATCAGTTAGCATTTTAAAAATAAGTTAAAAAGAGTTTTGCACCTAGGTTTTTTTCCTCTTGTTTTTTCTTCGCCTATAAAAGTAAACTGCTATCGCCGCAATCACTATTATCAGGATTATGAACCCCCACGGGAAGCCACTGCCGTTGGTTCTCTGTTTAAGCTCAGCCCCTGAGAATAAGTGCAGGGTAAGAGGCATTTCTTTTGAGTAAAGTTTTCCATTCGCATCTCTGTACTCCACGCCTAAAGGAAGAACAACTTCGTCTTTTGCATCCTGGCTTACCAGAATCGTGTATTCTGCAGTCTCATAATCATCTGAGTCCAGTTTTCCAATGTAAACCTCTGGGTTTGATATTATCTCAAAATCAGCATTCTCTTTTAGCGTGACATCAAGGAACTTTATATCGCTAAACCCCTTGTTTACCAGCTTAACCTCAACCTTACCTTTCCCGCCTGCAGTGTAAATCTCTGTGTTTTCAATATTAACTGAAAGCTCAGGAGTGGCTTGGACAATAAGCCCAACAACCCCTGTCCTGCTGAAGTTGGTTCCAGAAGAGTCAGAATACATAAGGGTGTAGGGTACCTTGTAAACCTTTGATTCTGCATCAGCGTCTGTGAACAAGTCAAACACTATTTCTGATGACTGCTTTGCCCTTAATTCCTTTAGGGTTTTCTCATTGCCAGAGCCTATTGGAGTGAATGGTAATTCAACAAATGTTACAGAGGTTGTTGTGGTTACTGCGCTGTAAAGGGCTAGGTTGAGCTTTATATCTTGAAGAGAATTGTCAGCAAGGTTCTCAAGCACAAAAGAGACTTTTGTCCTGGTTCCTGGAACAATATTTCCTTCGCCCTCTGTCTTTATCTCATTAATTGCAAGCACGGCCTCCCTTGACCTTATATTAATGGTATACTGCCCTGCCTTTATCCATATCCCATTCTTTATCCTATACCAGAGTTCCACGGTGTTTTCGCCAGTGGCTGCGCCAGAATCAACAAGCAAGTTCCATTCCTTTCTTACTCCGAGATCATCGGTCTGATAGCCGGTAAGGGTTCCCAAATCCTTTATTTCCTCGTCTCCATAGAGCGAAAACGGATAGCTGAGGACTAGTTTTGCCTGGGTGTTTTCTGCAGGCACTCCGCCTTGATTCTCTATCCTGAATTTCATCTTTACTGTATTGCCAGGCGCTACAGGGTCTGGCTCTTGGTTTATTAGGGTTACTGTTATCTGCGGAAAGCTGGAGCTCTGCGCACTCACATCAACCGCCAGCATTACAAACAGCATTGCTATCATTAAAAACATGCCCAGAATTTTATTTTCTTGTTTCAGAAAATCTTTGCGATTTTCTGGGACCGCAAATGATTCATTTGCTTGTTTCATTTTATCACCTTCTGTTATTTTCTTTTTTGTTTAGTATTTTTTGCTTAATATCATCTCTTAACATTGTTTTTTAGTGTCTTTACTACCCTACCATCGAGCAGATACTCGATCCTGTCTGCTCTCTTGGCTATGTCCTCGTCATGAGTGACCATGATTATGGTTTTGCCTTCTGTTTCATGGAGCTTTTTCAGGAAGTCCATGACCGTTCCTCCAGTTTTTGAATCCAGGTTTCCAGTTGGTTCGTCAGCAAGCACCACATCAGGATTATTTGCAAGAGACCTGGCTATGGCCACTCTCTGCTGCTGCCCGCCTGAAAGCTCTGTTGGCTTGTGATAAATCCTATCTCCCAAGTCAACCAGCTCTAATAGCTTTCTTGCGCGCACCACTCTCTCCTGCCTGGGGATGTTCTGGAATATCATTGGAAGCATTATGTTCTCAATGGCAGTTAGCGTAGGTATGAGGTTGAACTGCTGGAAGATAAAGCCAATCTTCCTTCCTCTTAACTGGGCAAGATCTGATTCTGAGAATTTGGCAATATCCAGTCCTTCAAGCAGTATCTGACCCTTTGTAGGTATGTCAAGCGCTCCTATCATGTTCATGGCAGTGCTCTTACCAGAGCCAGAGGGGCCCATGATGGAGACGAACTC
>DATEYH010000037.1:0-11000 GCA_035256305.1 Candidatus Nanoarchaeia archaeon | reverse complement strand
TAATGAGAGGCTAAAATGGAGTTTGAAGACTTATTTGCAAAGAGCAGGTGGGGCATTCTCAAAGAGCTTGCCAAAGGAGAGAAGTCAGCAGTTGAGATAGCCAAGAAAACAGGCCAAAGCATAGCCAACACAACCCAACAGCTAGCCCTTCTAGAAGCTTATGAAATTGTAAAGAAGGTGAAGCTGGAAAAGCAAAAAAAGCCTGGCAAGCCAAAAACCCCTTATGCCCTTAACCAGGAAATACTTGCCTTTAGCTTTCTCAAGCCAGGCTTGGCAGAAAAGAGCGTTATAAAGCTGCGGGAAACTGATATGTTCCCGAAGTTTGTGCTGAACGCTTATTTTACCCTGAGCGAGGAAAATCATTATCCCATAGTAAAGTATGTGTGTGAATCTGACCTGCTCAAGAAAGCAGATAGCATAGCCTTCCTAAGGTCAAATGAGAAAGAGATAGAGCTTTTCATAATTACAGAGCAGCAATTGCACGATTTCAGGGAAAAGTACAGCAATTTCCACATAACAGACTTAGATGGCAAAACCAAAAAGATTATAAGCTGGTCTCACAATAGAAAGGAAGTAGAGGAAGGGCTGGAAAAGAAAGACGAGTACTTTGTTAACCTTGTGAAGAACACCAAGGAGCTGATTGACAAGAAAGGAGCCCTCAAAGAGCTAAGGCAGAAGCTCTGAGCATAAAAAATGAACCGCCTAGCAAGACTCATAGAAAATCTTGATGAAGAGGATTTGAAGCTTATCAAGAAAGATCTTGAGCTCGGTAACATAGAAAGATTAATAAACAAGAAGCTCCAAGAAAAAAAAGAGGTAGACTTCAACAAGGTATGCCCTGTATGCCAGACGCCTATTGATGAGGAAGGGTTCACAATCATATTTGGGCCCAAGGGATTGAGGAAAAAGGCAAGCTTTTGCGCCCGGGACTGCCTTGAATATTTTTTGAGCAAGATAAAGCAGGAAAAAAAGCGAGTGGTGGAATAGGATATGTGGGAATTAAGGAAAGAGCTTGAAACCAGGAAGGAAAACCTTATCTACATTCTAAAGAACAAGAAGGATTTTTTAGAGCTTGAGAAGCAGCACCAGATTTACGGAGCAATCAAGGAGCTTGACCACCTGCTCAAGCTAATTGAGAATTATCGTGAAGAAGAAGCCATGCGCAAAGTCAGGCAGATAATTAATGGAGAGGAGTCCGAGGGAAGCATAATCAAGAAAGTAGGAGAGCAGGTAAGAAAGATTAAATCTCCTATAAGGATAAAGTTTGCAAAGAGCGACGCTTAGCGCGCATGAATATTCTTCCGTTACGGTTCTCTAGCTGCCTCTGAATCATGAAATTCTTATTATCATCTATTTTAATGAAGTTATAAACCCTCGTGTTCTTACTCTCACTCAAAGTAATGAATTCCAAAATCACACCCCAAAATCTTTCTTACAAAACTAGGAGTGTATTTTTAAATCTTTTGAGTTAGATATACATAAAGCTATCTTAATAGCGAAAAGTATTTATATTAAAAATTGCTTCTTAGTCTTAGGGGGTGGAGCGTCATATTCTCCAACTAGCCCCGAGGCTAAAAAAATAAAAGAGGATGCAAAACAAGAATGGATGAAGCAGAGTTCGAGGAGCTGATGCAAAGGCAGAGAATGGCCCTCCGCGCAGTAGCAGACGAGAGCGAGACAGACAGCAAGATAAAGCTCATGAGCATCATCAACGACATGGTCACTGACAAGAACAAGAAAGTCCACAAAGAGGCAGTCCTCATAGAAGCTCAGCTAGAAGGCATGAGTGAATCCGAAATTGAAAGAGTTCTGATAATGCTCAAAGAAGACCACATGATTCTAGAGCCAGAGCCAGGATTCATAAAGAGGGCTTGAAAGCGTTTAGCGTGTTTTCTTAAATTTCCTTAGATATTAGCTCAGTACCCAAACAACGTCTTCTGGCTGCTTCCTTTGATTATATCGTCGAAGTTTTGGTTGTAGAATACTAGGATTGCGTCTGCTATTGGCTTGATTTGTTTTTCAATATAATGCTCGTAATCAATCCTGTGCTTTTGTTTTTGTATTGGCTCTGGCCCTTCTGTTGTCATGACATACTCTATGATGTTGCTCTTTAACTCACTGCCCAGAAGCCTGGCTGCCTTGACGTGCGGCGGAGTTGTTTTTGTGTATTCCTCAACCTCTTTCCTTATGGCTTTCCTGTAAATCAGAAGCTTATCATGCTTGCCTTCCCTTACTTCCTGAACTAGCTGTTTTATGTATTCAGCCACTTCTTTTTTGTGAAATATCTTGTCAAACAATTCCATCTGAAAGTTCTTTGCAATGTCTGTCCAGTCGCGCCTGACAAATTCCAAGCCAACAATATCTATCTTTTCCTTGCCGTCAGCCTCAATCACCAAGCCTGCGTATCTTTTCTTGCTTCCAATCTCTAAGTGCCTCACCCTGGGCATGAGGAAACGCTTGTAGACCTTCTCAAACTCTAGCTCCAGGTAGTTCTTTCTGCCGTATTCTTCTTTAGCATATTTTTCAAAGAAATTGTTAATATGCTCGCTTATCTCCTTGCCAATCTTCTCTGCTTCCTTGTAACTCTCAACTTTTAAGTCAACAAATATGCTGTCAGTGTCGCTGTAAATTACTTCATAGTCCATCTCTTCTACTTTCTTGGCAGTTAATTTTATCAGTTGCTGTCCAAAGGTGGTTATTGCGTTTGCCATGTCCCTGCTGTAAAACCTGCAGGTAGGGTTGGCCAGCACTCCAAAGAATGAGTTCATTAGTATTTTGATAGCATGCCTTGCCAGTTCGTTCTTCTTCTTCCTTGCTGTTTCTCTCTGCTCCCATAAGTGCTGGATTATTGCAGGTAAGATTCCATCTTGGTTCTTGAAGCAAGCGCCGTTAGGTGACTTAATTAGGTTTTTACCTTTACAGCCAGGAACAAAGCTCCACGGATCAATGTTAAAAGTCCTCATAATGCTTGGGTACAGGCTTTTGAAGTCGCAAACAATCACATAATCATATATGCCGGGCTTTGGGTTCATGACATAGCCGCCAGTAATCCTTTCCTCGCGCTCATCAAAGCCTGCGCTAGGAGCAACAAAGCCCTTATTCCTAAGCTCCCTAAGGTAGAGCGAGTCAAGGCTTGCAATGCTAGCCCTAACCCTGTCAAGAGGCATGCCTGTCAAGAGCGAGCGCTGGATTGAGAGCTCTAATGCAGTTGTTTTTTCCAGGACCCTGCAAGCCAGCTCTGCATCCTTAAGATTATAATCAACAAGAAGCTGAGGATTCTTCTTAAAAGCCTCTTCTACAAGCTCCCACCTGTCTTCGCCTTCAAAAATCTTTTTGTCATTCAAGAAGGTTTTGGCTGCTGTGTTAAGCTTGTAATCCTCTAAGCCAACAAAATTGTTCTTTAAGACCTGGATGCCATCAAGAACCATCCTGCCAGTACAATCTGCCTTGGAGTCTTGGAAAAATGAGCTGTAAATCCTTAACCTGCAAGGTTCGTTTGTTCTTCCAATTGCAAAAGGCAGCTTGTAGTCCCTGAACTTCTTCTCAAGGATTAGCATGTCAAAGTCTATGAAGTTCCATCCCAGGATTATGTCAGGATCTTGCTCGAGGATTATTTCTTTTAGTTTGAGCAGAATCTCTTGCTCTGACTCAACACTAACTGCGTTTTTCAGTTTCTCTTTGGTTCGCATAATTACTTTCTTGAAATCAGGAGAATAAAGAGCCACGCAGTAAATTTCCTTCCCCTCCTTATCAGTTTCAATGTCTACGGAAATAATCTTAAGGTTCTTAGGAAAATAATCTGCTGGCTTAAGCCCTGGCTCATTGTAAACCCTGTCAACGAATTCGCCTTTTTCCCTGTTTCCCTTCTCAAAGTTACCATCAATATCAACAGCTCCCTGAATGAGCTTGTCAATCATGAACCTGTAAGCAAACCTGATGTCTGCCTCATAATGCTTTATCTTCTTGTCAGAGAACTTCTCCCTTAGCTTGGCAACATCAGCAGGAATACTAAGCACAACCTTGGCAACTATTTCATCATCAAAGTTCTTGAGGTGAGTTGCTTCATAGTCAAACTGCTCAATCTTCAAGGCTTTTTCCAGGTCTGCTTTCCTGATGAAGAAATAAGGTTTGTACTCGTTAATTGTAAGGAAGGATTCGCCGTTCTCCAACCTTCCGAATAAGTGAATAAAAGCCTTGCCATTCTCAACCTTGTAAGTCGGATGGATGATAAAGCCCTTCATGAGAAAGAATAACTAAGAGAAGTTTATATAATTAATTATTCAGAACCTACAACTCTTAACTTCTTTTCAAACTCCCCCCCAATGCTGTGAAGCTAGTCTCTTGCATCAATCAATTCCTGATCCGTTAAGTTGTCTGTCATATTTACAGGAACTCAATCTCCTTCTGTTGTATTCTCTTATTACCGGCTCTAGTTTGCTTTTTAGAGCTTCAAACTCCCTGTCTCTTGTCGAGAAAGTTGGTCCTGAGCCGATATCATAGGTGTAGTTCTTACTTGTACCTTCGTCAAATATGTTAGTTATCACGCCGTTTGTTTCGTACACAGAGTATCTCCTGCTATCAAGGCGATCACAAATCGATATATGAACTTGACATACTTTTAATTCTGGTTCAGGATAATCTGTTTTACATGCAGAACCAGCTAGTAATCCTATTAATCCTACAAGAGCAGTTATCTTTGCGCTCTTAACAAGCGTATTCAATGTTTTCATTTTATCCCTCTAAGTTGGCATCGGCGGTAAAGGATAAATCGTCTTCCACATTGTCCAGTACTCTGCCTTGTATACCTCGTGGCCTTCTCTGCATCCGATGGTGTGCTCATACTTTCTCCTTATCTGAGGTAATTTGTCGTATTTTGTTTGTATGTCCCTGGTTTCTCTGTTAACTTCTCTTATTTTTGACTCTAAATTTACTTCCTTGTTGTCCTCGAGGCACTTGGAGCAATAAGCAAGCACTGTTGTATGCGTGTTTGAAAACATGTTCTTCCATAAAAGGCCTAGTTGTTCAGCGCGTTTTATGTGTGGTTCCATTGTTTATTTCTCCATTTTGTTTAAAAATTCTTTATTCTAAACTAAAATCTGAATCCTGTCTTGGTATAAAACTCCAATTTTCCATCTCTATATTTTCCTTCAAGATAGATTGGTTGTCCTAGTATTTTGTAATTCGCGAACATTGCTATTGATGGTGAAAGTTTGGTTTTGTCATTTGCGTGTCTTAGTCTTAATCCTGCTCCTACACCAACATTTTTTGATAAGCCAATTCCTATCTCGTTTGCCACTAACCATTTCTTAGGAGCTATTTCAAGTTCAAAGTGCTGGGTTGTTTCTCCGAAGGTGCTGTAAGAAGTGAATATAGGCTGGTTTACTTCAACTGTTCCTAGCGTGAACAGGTTTGAAAACAACCTTGATATTTCTTGATTATAGATGTCTTCTCTGGCTCCTTTGAATGAGTTCTTTGCAAAAATACTCAGAGTTTTTGTCTCAAGGTTATAGTTAGCATTTACTGCAAGCCCAAGTCCCTTTGTGGACTTCCACATAAGAACTCCATCTATGCTTTTCTTTGCTGATTTTCCTAATGATACATGGAAATCCTCGTTATGGAATGCCAGATATCCTTGAGGGTCTGCTTTTCCTTGCCTGTCAATTGTGACTTGACCAGCTAAATCAAGGTTTTCTCCTAGCACGTGTGCACTGGCTTTGCTGTATGCCTTGTCATCTTTTTTAACAGAAGTTAATCCGAAGAGCCTGATTGAGGAGTCTCCGAATAATGGAAGTTTTCCTATTTTCTGGGTTAGTGATGCTGCAGGTCCGTATGAACCTGAACTTTTCTGGTCTTTTATGTCTCCAGCATACATCAAAGTAAGCTTTGTTTTGTCTTTGTTTAAGGGAGGGTAGGTAAACATTACCTGGCTTTGCCTTCCCTCGTTCTTGTCAAGTCTCACTAGGTAATTGCTGCCTGTCAATGTTAGTCTTAGCTTGTCATTGGCAAACTTATCAGCGTAATTTAGCTTATCTTCTATGGTGAAACTAAGTTTTTTGTCCTCTGCCTGTGCCTTTTTTGGAGAAATAGCTATTGCGCCTGCTAATACAGCAGGCATGATTACTGTGCTCACAACTCTTTTTCCGATTTCTCTTAATTTTCTCATTTTGTCTCAACCTCAATTATTTTCACTACTTAATAGTAAGTAAGGTTGAGAGAAAGATTAATATTTATCTGATATTATTGATATTAGTGATATTAAAAACCAAAGCTTTAAATATAAAAAGACCTTAACTGGAGCTATGAACAGGAAACTAATAAAACAAGGAGGAGGGGGCTTCACAGTCTACCTACCAAAGAAATGGGTAGATAAGAAGGGTCTCAAGGTAGGAGACCAGATAAGTATAAAGGAAACAGGAACAGCACTAACCATAGATTCCTCTGTAAAAGAGAAGAAGGAGATCGCTATTGAAATAACAGATGAAAACAAAAAAGACCTGAACAACATAATAACCCATCTTTATAGAAGAGGCTTTGACAGCATCATAATAAAAAACATTGATGAAACCTTGCTTGATAAGATAAAAGAAACCATAACTCACTTGCTATTAGGTTTTGAGATTACAGAAACAAGCACGAATGGCTGTAAAATAGAGAACATATCAGAACCAACAGGCGAGAAGTATGACGTGTTGCTAAGGAGGATATTCTTAATAATAAAAGAAACGCAAAAAATTGTTAATACAGATTTCAAAAGTAACAAGTTCAATAGTCTGAAAGAAACAGAAGAGTTCAGAAACCAGCAAGACAAATTCATATTATTTTGTAGGAGGCTGCTCACTAAGCAGAGGTTTGAAACAGAGAACCCTCTGATTGATTGGGAATTATTAACCTTCCTAATGCACATCGAGCACGCTTACTATTACCTTTATCTTTACGCCTCAAAGAACAAACCAACTCAGAACAAAAAAATCATTGAATTACTGGAAAACCTAGAAGAATACTTTCAACTATACTATGACGCTTACTATAAGAAAGACATCAAATTGGTGCACAAGATAAACCAACTGAAGGAAGAATACCAGTTCGGCAAGTGCTATAAATACCTTGAACAGGCAAAAGATAAAGACACTGTTATTCTCTCTCATATAAGAGAGCTCTTCAGGTTAATACAAATAGGCACTAGCCCGATTTTAAGCGAATATTTTGAGGAAGCACTTTAGAAACATTATATATCAATCTTTTTAAGAAAGCCTGCCTGTGCTCATGAATAATGTACTTGCCGTCAGCGTCCTTTGCCTTAATATAATCCTCAAATTCGTGGCTGTTTGCTGCTTTCTGAGCTCTGTGCATCTCATAAAATCCGAGGTAAGTAGTGGCAAGGGCGTCTTCTAAATCAATACGGTTCTGGCCTATTTGGTTTGCATCGATTGCATAAGTAAGCAATTCTTTTATGTAATCATTAAGGTAAAAATTAGGTATCATTCCTACGCCGTTAGCTGGAACTAGCTGGTGATATCTTGCCTGATAATCAACAGGGGAAATTATATCTGGAGGGAACTTGTTCCCTATTTCTGAAGCTGTTTTTATCCATTCAGTGGTTATTTTATCTATCAAAGTCTTGTTTTTATTCTTTTTCAAATGATATTGGAGAAGATTTTCATAATCAGCTGGCTTAGGTGATTTAGTTAGTTCGTTGATATATTGCTTGTCAATCTCAAAAGAAACTTCACTTTTATCTGCTTCTCTGAGTTGTACGCGAGTAATCATGTCTGTCTTGTTTGCATAGTTAGGTCTTGGTCCTAAGTATATTAACCACGCCAAGCCGAGGCCAACGCCAGCAAAAGCCGTCCCGCCCGCTATTCCGGCTATTAGTTTCTTTTTCAGCTTTTTCTTGAACTCGCTAACAGCCTTTTTCTTGACCCTGGCTTCAAGGTACTGGGTTACTGATTCTTCAAAATCTCTTTTTAGGCTTTCTCCGTCAGGGGAGTGCTCATGAATGCAACTAGATATAAGCCTCTTAAATGTCTCTGGAATGTCTGCCTTTTTCAGCTTTTTATCAATTGCTTCTTGAATGTTTAATGAATGCGTGACCGAGCCATACTCCCAAAGTCTTTCATAAAAATTTTTCATGAACTCTTTTACCTTTTTCAAACCACCTTCCTTCATAGCTTGGTCTATCTCCTTTTCAAAGACATACTCGCCAGTGAACATCTTATACAACAAGTTGCCAAATGAATAAATATCTGAAGACTCCTTAGGGTGCTCTCCATCTGCAAAGAGCCTCGGAGATCTTGTGTAAAGGAAACCCATGTTATCCCTTGGAGCACCAGTTATAATAAACGAGGCATATGTTGAAGTGCCCATGTCACTAACAAGCACTTTTCCGTCATCATCAACTGCTAAATTATCTGGCTTTAAATCGCAGTGAGCTTTCTTGTAAATCTTATGAATCTCTGCAATTCCGTTAATGACATGCCTAGAATACTTTATAATCTCATCCATTGAGAGTCCTGAATCAAAAAGCTTCTCTTCCCCAAATGCGCTGTGCACTGTCCTTGAATTCCTTGAATTAAAGGCATCATTAAGGACATCTGAGAAGAATTTATCGTACTTTGGCATTACAATAAATGGTTTTCCTTGCTCATCAACTTCAAACCTTCTTGGAACAATGTTTGCGCAGGCTGTCAACTTTCCTCCTTCTTTTCTCATGGCATTGAACTCGTCTAAGTTCCTGTACATCATTTGCTCTAAACCAACCTGGTTTGGAGAAAGTATTTTGATAGCAACTTCTTCCTCAAGAATTTTATCATAACCAGCATAAACTATTCCCCAACAGCCGCGACCCAAGAATTCCTTTAACTCATATCTCTCAGAATCTATTATTGATTCTAAGTGAGAGTCTTTATTCTTTTTAGAAGGTTTTTTTTGTTTTGAGGATGTATTCTCTGTTCTTTGAATCATTTCTATTTCTGAGAGGCTCATTGTTTGACACCCCTGAGAACTTGATTTATAGAATACTCAAAAGCATGAGACTTATTCCTGAATCTGCCTTGTCTAATATGCTCCATTACTTTAAGAGCAGTTTCCTCTTCCACAGATATGCTTAGTTTTATTTTCAAGATTAACCACCGTCAAGCTTAGTATATGGTAGTATATTGTACTACTAGTATTTAAATCTTTTGGTTTTGTAGCCACTTAGAAGTAGTTACTTATGTGTTCTGCTTTATCCCTTTCAACTTGGCAAACCAGGTTAATCATCCTTAAGCTTTTTCACTATTTCTTTCCTAAGAAGGCTTGTGTAAAGCTCAAAGCCTAGCTTGTCCTTATTAAACTTCTCTGCAGTAATTGGCTCGCCATAATAGTTCATGCCATTGCGCCTGGTTCTTATTCTTTCAAAGAAGCCCCAATCAAGCTCAAGCTCCGGATTCTTACAGCAAAGATAGGCAAAGAGGCACTGGTGATTTGAAGAACGAACCTTATCAAATATGAGAAACGCCTCGACCAAAAGGCGAAGCGCATCATAAAGGGAATCATAACCAGCGCTCCATCTTTGCTTATTACAATCATCCCTTGCACTTTCAAGAAGCTCATCAATCATGCTTAAATTAGCTTTTATTTTTGCAAAATCCACTTTACGCATTTCATTTAAATAGCCTTGAGAAACGCAACTGTCATAAGCTTCCTCAAGGGTTTTTTCTTGCCGCATATTTAAACACCTCAAAAGGGATTTGTCCGCTAATAATTCTTCCTTCCAGTATGTTTCTTATGAGTCCTGGCCCAAACCCTTTTAGCTCTGCTTCATCCTTGCAAACAAAAATCTGAAGCTCACGCCCTAGTTTCCGCTCGCAATCCCAAGGGGCTAGCTCGCTATCATCCCCATAAATGAACAAGTCCACATCACTCTGGTCATTCCAGTCCCAATGCACAAAGCTACCGAATATTATTACGACTTTTGGCTTTTGAAGCGAATTTAAATGATCCAACAAGCCTGACTCGTAAAGCTTTGCCATTGCAAAAAGCTTCTTCTTGTTCTGGTAATGCGGATGAGAGTAGTTGCTTATATAATGCGGCATCTTTTTTTCGGGTTTTTTCCGAAGAATCAGTTTTTCTTTCATAAAGCGCTTAAGCCATTTATTAAGCTTGCTGTCTGCCAAGCCTGTTTTTTCCGAAAGCTCTGAAAAGTGCCAGTGCTTAGACGGGTAATTAAAGAATAATTCCAGTAATTTGTTTTCCTTGCTCGGCAAACCCATTTTACTACCCTTAAAGGGAAGTAAATTTAAAAATGTTGCGGTTTGTGATAGCACAAACTCCTTGCGCAATAACATTTAAATAACAATTAACACGTTCTTTATAGCATGACTAGAATTTGTATTGTTAAGAAAGAGAAGTGCAACCCTAAGGCTTGCGGGGATTACCTTTGCATTAGGGTGTGCCCTGTCAACCGCAAGGGAGATGAGTGCATTATCAAGACTCCTGATGGAAAGGTAGGGATTAATGAGGAACTTTGCATAGGATGTGGGATATGCCCTAAGAAATGCCCTTTTGAGGCTTTGGACATTGTGAACCTGCCTGAAGCGCTCACAAAAGAGCCTGTGCATAGGTATTCTGAGAATGGCTTTGCTCTTTACAGCCTTCCTGTTCCTATCTTTGGCAAGGTTGTCGGCATTATTGGTAAGAACGGCATTGGAAAAAGCACTGCCTTGAAGATTCTTGCAGGAGTTGAGAAGCCAAACTTGGGAAATCCTGGCAAACAAGCCAGTTATGATCAGCTTATTGAATATTTCAAGGGCAGCGAGGCTCAGGGATTCTTTGAAAGAGTGAAGAAAGGCAAGGTAAAGCTTAGCTACAAGCCTCAGCAAGTTGACTTAATCCCTAAGCAGTACAAAGGAACTGTCAAGGAGTTGTTAAAAAAGGTTGATGAAAAGAAGGAACTAAGCAAGATTGCAGAGCTTCTTGAGCTCAAAGCATTTTTAGACCATGACATTAGCAAGATCAGCGGC
>DATEYH010000036.1:0-2233 GCA_035256305.1 Candidatus Nanoarchaeia archaeon | reverse complement strand
TCTGCTGTTCCGTTTATTGCTGTGTAGTTGAAGTCTCCTGCTATGTGGCTTCCTCCTAGGAGGCTTGCTCCGTCGACGTTTGATGAGAAGTTTACTTTGATGTTTACGTTTCCTGTGTTGTTAATCTGTATTCCTTTGCATGCATTGCCTGAGGTGCAGTCGGTGAAGTTGTAGGCAACGTTGCTTTTGGTGGTGCTTAGGGTTATACTGCTGGCTGGTTGTCCTCCTGAGCCAAAGGATACGTTTGAGTCAACGTTGCACGACATGTTAGAAGTTATTGCTAATGTTACTTGTCCTGGCACCAGTCCTGTAACTCCCATCTCATTCAGCTTGTTAAGGCTTATCATTGTTCCTCCCAAGCTTATAATAATCGCTGCTACCAAAAGCAAAGCCAAGCTCTTATTAGACAAATCCATTTTTTATCTCCTCCCATCTCTATTCTTTTGTATAATTTAATAACTTATGCTGATTTTCTTATTTAAGCAGTTATCATTTAATTTTGATTTTTTGAGTGTTTTATTACGCTTGTGCGCAGTTTATTACGATTGTTGCGGTTTTTGTTCCTGGTGGTGTGTTTTGGTTTATTGTTACGTTGAATTCTAGGCTTACCATGTCTGTGGCGTCTGTGTATGATATATTGGTGCATATTGATGTGTTTGTTGTTGGTACTGCTGCCCATGTTCCCATGTTGGTTCCTGTTCCTACGCATCCTGATTCTGTTGGTACGGTTTCTGCTGTTCCGTTTATTGCTGTGTAGTTGAAGTCTCCTGCTATGTGGCTTCCTCCTAGGAGGCTTGCTCCGTCAACGTTTGATGAGAAGTTTACTTTGATGTTTACGTTTCCTGTGTTGTTAATCTGTATTCCTTTGCATGCATTGCCTGAGGTGCAGTCGCTGAAGTTGTAGGCAACGTTGCTTTTGGTGGTGCTTAGGGTTATACTGCTGGCTGGTTGTCCTCCTGAGCCAAAGGATACGTTTGAGTCAACGTTGCACGACATATTGGATGATATTGATAATGTTACTTGTCCGGGCACTAATCCTGTAACTCCCATCTCATTCAGCTTGTTAAGGCTTATCATTGTTCCTCCCAAACTTATAATAATCGCTGCTACCAGGATCAAAGCTAAGCTTTTATTTGACAAATCCATCTTTCATCTCCTCCATATCTTTGCCTTATTTCATCATTAATTCTTATTTTGCTCTTGGCAGGATTTCAAGAGTTACGAGTCCTGATGAGCTCACAGGCTGTTTTTTCTCTGTGATTGTCAAGGTAACCTGGGCCTGGGAGCTAGAACCTCCTCGAACCGTAGGCTGGGCTTGTGGGCTCCTGAAATTACTTACCTCGTTCAGCACCACTACTGTTCCCAGTATGGATATTATCACTGTCAGGATTACTAGCACCACTATTGTTTTGTTAGAAATATCTGATGCACTTGATGTACTAGAAACTTCTTCTTCCATTTTCACCTTCACCCTTATCAGTTTTTACCCTTGCCTATTTAAAGATTATCACACCTATTTTGTGATAGTTTCTAATTGTAAGATATATAAATCTTTCGTTCATAAACCCTATTCAATGGTAGATAATCAGGAATAGTCCCAAAAAAGTGATTAATTCTTAGCTGATTATCCCTATTTTTATCTTGCTAATCATCTCTATTTTTCTATCTCTATTTTGAAATCTTTGCCTGGCTTGAACTCCAGCTCTTTTGCCTTGATAGTGCTTAGTATGTCTTCTTTAAGCACCTTTAACCCTCCTGGGCTTTTGCTCAGCTCGCTCAAATTAATAGGCGATGCCACTACTACCTTGCCAATCTCCTCCTTCAAGGACATCTTATTAGCTGCCTTGTACTTCCTTACCTCACTAATGATATTAATAGCAAGCTCTCCTAACTCTCTTACTCTTGCATCTGCGGCTTCAAGAGCTTTTTTATGCTCAGGCCAGCTGGTTATATGAATGCTTTTACTCCCATCCTTATTCTTATCAGCATAAAAGGCATGGTAAAGCTCTTCGGTAACATGAGGCATGATTGGAGCGAATAATTTCAGGATTCCAAGCATGACTTCATAAAGGGTGTGCTGCGCGCTAAGCCTGCTCTTGTCATCTTTCTTAGCCTCATAAAGCCTGTGCTTCACAATCTCAAGGTAATAATCGCAGAAGCTATGCCAGAAGAACTGTTCTGCAAGCTTTTTTGACTCGCCAGTATTATAAGTATCAAAATTATGAGTGGCTTT
>DATEYH010000035.1:0-2593 GCA_035256305.1 Candidatus Nanoarchaeia archaeon | reverse complement strand
GAAGAACAATAACGATTATGATCACCAGAACCACCAGAATAATGACGTGCTCTGGCTTGAACTCTATCTTTGACTTGTAATCATCAAAATACCTGGTTATGCCTGCGCCTGAGCTGGGCATCTGAATCTTGTCCTGCCTTGCCATGGGTTAAAGGAGAAAGAAGGTGTTTAAAAAGGTTACGGGAAAAACCGCCGGAGGCCAATAAATATTTATACCTCAATTACTTTATGAAGACCACATGGTTAAATTGAAAAAATTATTTGGTATCCTTGGATTTTACTCACTTCTTTTGATAGGATTTCTTATTTTCTTGGTGATTTTAGAGTATTCTGTGCTTGTGACGAATGACAATTTTAAATTGATAGGAATAATACTACTCTATGGAGGAATCATCATTCCAAATGTAAGTTTGGGTTTTGCCATTAGTGGTTTAATAAAAGATAAATCTAAGAGATTGGCTATAATCGGCTTTATTATGTCGGTTTTAATAATTCTTTTTTTAATTTTTTATTATTATTCGTATTTGTTGGGGGGTTAAAGCTTTAGCTTTCAGAAAATTTTATTTTCTGGAACAGCAAGCTTTGCTTGCTCGTTTAATCGCATCTTTTTCCTCAAGGCTTTTTATGTAATAAAAATGCTTGGTAGAGTAGCTATAAGCCGCCTTCTGTCAGCCTCCACGAAAATTAATTCATGGGCAAGCTGTGCTTAACATTCTACTGAGCGTCGCTAATGGACTTGCACCAGTGAGGTCTTGCCGTTTCACCCGTTCCAACAGAGACGTCGGGCAATTAACTCGCAACTCGTTACCAAGCTGCTTCATGCCATCATCCCAATTCTGTTGGTGGTCTCGTTTCTGAGCCGTAGCCCTGGCTTTCGCCAGCCATCTCCTTGATAGTACGATGGTCACCTTATCATTGGGTGGGCGGACTTTCCTAAGCAGAACCAGCATGAAAATGGGGTTTAACCCATTATCCCTGATAGGCTCTACCTGCTGTTAAGCCGCTACCCTACCTGGGAATAAGGGGGTTTTCTGGGTTTAAAAAGGTTATCCTTTTTGCGCCCATAGTAAGATTTAAATACTCTTAATTGCAAGGATTAAGTTAATTGTTTGATAATTTGAAAAATCGAGGTGATTTGTTATGAACAAGAAGGGTGATTTGAGCATTAACATAATAATCATAGCAGCAATAGCATTGTTAGTGCTTATCATCTTGGCTGTTCTTATTTTAAGGACAGGCAACAGGGTGGACGTTGGCACTAGCTGCAATGCCCTTGGAGGGAGTTGCGAAGAAGAGTGCGATCTTACAGCCGGTTATTTCGTGGATAGCGGTGGAAGCTGCCCTCAAGAACAGGTTTGCTGCAGAAGGCTAGGCTCAAATCCTGAGGAAGAGTAAGTAAAAATGAAGCTCCTCAAGAACAAGCAAGGAGTAGAGATAACCTTACAGACAGTAATCATAGCAGTGCTCGTTCTTATTGTTCTTATTGTTCTTATCGTTATCTTCCTCAGAGGCACAGGAGGATTCCTTACAGGAGCAACAGGCTGCGCAGAAAGAGGCGGGAACTGCGTGAGCGATGCGCAGGCATGCACCCAGTCGCGAGGCAGTGTTTTCGGAATGGGCAAGTGTTCAGAAGGCCAGGTGTGCTGCATTCCTCAGGAAAATATTTTGAATGAGGAAGAAAATGATTACAGCTAAAAAAGGGGATTTCGACCCTTTAAAGATTATTGGTGGAGCAGTGCTTGTTTTGCTGATTCTTGTCATACTCATAGTTATACTGGGCAAGTACTTTCCAGGGATTATTAATCTAAGAAACTGTGGCTTGAGCGGGGGCAGGTGTGTTGAAAGAGGCATTGGGTGCGCTGAGACAGAATACCAGCAACAAGGCTTTGGCGGCTGCTCAGAATCACAGATATGCTGCAAGCCTTATGAGCCAACAACAGGCGGAGAAGATATCTTTACAGACAAGGAAAGAGAAGCTCTGGTTAATGCGATAATCTTGACTCTTAATAAAGACCTAACGCCCATAACCGAAAGAACCCAGATTGACCTGAAGGTAGGCATGAATTACACCTTTCACATAAAGATTAATGATAAGCTGACTAAGAATGCTGAAACCATGAAAAAGCTTGGGCCTTGCGCGGTTTATGTGACTGATGCAAAAGAGAAAGGAAAGAAGTATGTATTGTTAAAAGACGGTTGGGATTTAACCCTCCCTACTTCTGACACTGCGATTATGTTTGGTGAAGAGCTTGATGAATGCGTAAAGCTGGCTGAAAAGAAATATAATCCTTCTTTATTAGATGCTTATAAAGAGTTAACACTTTATATTATCCTTTTTGATCAAGAATTTGGAGCATCATTTGATAATTATTATAATTTTATCGGTCCGTTGCAACCAGACGTGAAAGATGCTGCCTTGACAAACATTTCAGAAATGTACAGCAACACCCAGCACTGGCTTGCTATGAGGGCTTACAGATTGAATGTTGAGCCCGTGGTTAAGTTCAGCGGCTTGAGCGGAGCCTGGGTTGCAAAGGACGATATCACCCTTAGCTGCACAGACGTGACTTGCACAAGGTTCGGGCTAGCCCTA
>DATEYH010000034.1:0-6729 GCA_035256305.1 Candidatus Nanoarchaeia archaeon | reverse complement strand
AGGAGAGGATTTACTCTCACAACATTTTTAGAATTGTAATTTCAATCCTCTCCTTACTTACGCCTGGACTACTTCAGCTGAAACCTTACGGTCACCGTGAAAATGACTCCTCGTGGCTTGCCGTCAATGATCATTGGCTCGTACACCCACTGCTTGACTGCATCAATGGCTGCTTGATCCAGAGCTGGGACTGAGCGAAGAACCTTGACGTTTGTGACGCTACCATAGGCATCAGTGGTGCATTCTAGGATGACGACACCTTCTACTTTTGCTTGGCGAGCAGCTTTAGGGTAGACAGGATCAACTTTCTTGATGAGCTTGGGAGGCTTGACTTCACCGACAGCCTTTATTGGTGACGGTGGTGGAAGAGATGGGGGTGGTGGCGGAGTTACAACTTCAGGCACTTTTGGAACTGGCGGAGGAGAAGTTGGTTCGATGACTTTTGGTGTGAGAACAAGCCAGAGGATGACGGCGATAAACACGAGGAACACAAGGACCAAAGCAAAGATAGTCCACGGCGTAAGGGTGAGCTTTTTCATGACTCACCTCCTTATTAGTCTTTTGAAAATCACCTCCTTTATTTTTGGAAGGGGCTTGCTTTCTTATCTACTCTTGAACTAAAAAAGAAAAGAGCAAAAAGTAAAAAGCAAGCCCCTCAGAACTTGAGAAGGCACACGCCAAATGAGAAAAAGAATTTCTCGTCAAGCTTGGCTGAGCTGATGCTCTTGAACTCTGCAAAAGGCCTGATGCTTACCTGATTGGCAAGTCTGATGTTGAGGAAGAGCTCAAGTGATGCCTGGGAATAATTGGCATTGGCAAAGAGCTTAAGGTCTGTTCCTAAGCAGAGCTTTTTGCTGCTGGTGTTTGCTCCGAGCTTGGCTCCTAGCTCGTAATCTTCTTGAAAATTCCTTCCGAGCAAGAATTCGTATCTTAGCTTGTTTCTACCTACATCATCAAAGTGGTGCTGGTTCCTTGCGAAAAGCCCCAGGGAGATGGCGGTGGCTGCTTCTTTTTTCACATCCATTGGGAGCTCGAACTTGTTGCCGCAATAGGCTCCGAGAAAGAATTTCTGGCTGAGCTTCTTCTCGTACTCGAAACTGAAAGGATAAAAGCTCAGGTTTTCAATGCGATAAGTCCCTAGGAACAGGCTCTCTCCTTTGAAAACAGGAATGTCAAGGTTAAGGGCCAGTGCAAACCTGCTCTTCTCTTTCCTCATGAACTCGAAATAGATTTCCTGCTCAAGATGCCCTCTGTAATTTTCTGATGCGATATAGAGGTACGGCTTGAGCTTCACTTTGGTGACCAGGTCATTCAGTCCTGCATTTTCATTTCCAGCATTGTTCTTGAAGCGAATTCCGGCGTAGAAGCTCGGGTTAGGCTCATATGATGGGTAACCAGGGTAGTGCTTGATGTTCTTCACGAACAGATCAATGTTGTTGCTGAGCTCTGCGCGCAACTCTAACTCCCATAGGAATAAGGAGAAGTTGACAAGCTTTACTTCTGAGTTTAATGAGAACTCGCTGCCTAAAATGTGCGAGTAATCGAGGTTGCTCACTAGAAGCAAGTTGTCCTTGCCATAGCTCTCCCAGCGATCACTGATAAAAACTCCTCCTCCAAAACCAAGCCTGAGGTTGCTCTTCTGATACCAAGCCTTAGCAATGAGTTCGTTCACGTCAAAAATCTGCGGAGTTTCATACCTTGTGATGTGCCTGCTCATGTGGTTGACGCTGAGCTCAATGCTTATGCTGTCAGAGAAGCTCCTTAAAAATCCTCCGCGAATCCAGAAATCCGCCAAGCCGCTGAGCTGCTTGTTCATAACCTGGTAATGCGAGAATGAGAAAAAGAAGCTGGTTTTCTTGTCAAGAGAGAACTCGAACCTGATGTGAGGCCTGACATACCTTCTTGACCAGGAATCAGCGCCCAGTTCGAACTCTGCAAGAGCATTTGTCTTGGCTTTACTAATTTCATCGCCAAAGGCAGCGGGTGGAGAAAGAGCAAAGAACAAAAACCCCAGAAGGAACAAGAGGAGTGCGGTAAATAATTTTTTCATGTCACCCCTGCTCTTCTAACCAGCTTTTTCCTCAGGTTCTCAAAGAGCCTGGCCAGCCACTTCCCGAGTCCTTTGAAGTAATCCAAGATGAGGATAGCCCACCATACTGCCAAGCAGAGAACGATGATAATACCAATGACGATCGTGACGGCTATGATACCTCCATTCGTGCCAACAATGCTTAATTCCATGTTAACCCCTTTCCGGCTCACTAGTGCAACAGCAAAGCAAACAACACGCATAAGTATATTAGCAGCAGAGTTAAAGGTAAGAACAAGGCGAGCGCAGTGAAGAAATACTTCTTGTTCCGGGTTTCTTTGTAGCGGCTGTAAAAGACGCAGCCCAGGAAAAATGAGCAAATGCAGATGCAGATAATCAGAAGTTCAAGAGAAATTTTCATCAGGTTCCTCCTTTTTAGTTTATGAAAATGGTGTTCGCAAAGGGTGAGATGAAATTACAGGATGAGAACTCAAGCTCCCACAAGCTTTTCTGTATCAATCCCAGGAAGTTATCAACGATTTGGAACATGGAATCCACCCGTTCGCACATCTCGCATTGCTCAACAAGAGGGCAGTTCACTTGGACTCAGCCTGAAGAGATATAGTTCTTGACTGCGCCAATCCTCTCTTCGATCATCCTTTGTTTGAGCTCAATATCTTGTTGCGAGAGGTTGGGGTTCCTGAGCTGCGCCAATCGTTGGAATTCTTTCTCAAGGATGTTGATTCTTTCCTCACACAAGTCCAGTTGTTTCTGCTTTGCTTCTTTGAGCGGATTAGCCTCTTTTAGTGAGTTATTCTCTCTGCTGATCAGCAGCTTGGTTAGGGCGATAAGCTTTTTAATAATTTTTTTCATGAAATTCCTCCTTTGATTTTTAGTTTATTGTTAGGATTTTTTTACTCCTTTTAACTAAAGCTTTGCCTCGATCTCTTTGTACCTCTCAGGCAGATCAATCCCTCCTTTTTCTGCTTCTATTTTTGCAGAATGAATCAATAGGTGTAACTCTGGAAGAGCTTTTCTCTTGCCCTTTTCTTGCAGCAGGTTCTCAGCCAGCTTGAGAAGCCGTTCTACCTTTAATCTCCAGAACCTCTTGACCAGCTCTTGTAGCTCGTGGATTCCTGATTCGTCCAGCCGTTGGGCTATTATTATGGTTTCTCCATAATCCAGCCACTCCGCAGCCCGTGTGAGGTTATTGGCTTTGATTTCTTCTTCAGCGAAATCCAGGTTCTGCTCAAGTTTCCGAGGCGAGGAATCAAGAGACTCCAACACTTCCAAAGCCATTAGCCTCATTGCTAAGGGGTAGCCTTTTGGTTTGTAGTTACTCATTTTTTCTCCTCCCCAAACCATTTCTTGTAGTCGGCCAAAGCACTGCGAATTATCCTTATGACAACCCATGCCCAGCAAAGAAGCGAAGGAAAGCCATAGGCCAGTGCTGTGTAGATTGAGCCAGAAGGATTCTTCTGAGAAGGCCAGGCTGCCTGAGCTCTGAAGAACAAGGCCGTCCCGATAGTGCTGATGATAAGCCATCCCAAGATCTCCTTCATGCTGGCTTTTTCCTTTTGAAAATACTGACGAACTGATTGCAAAAACTTGCTCATAGATTTTTTCTCCTTTTTAGAATTTTTTAGAACCTTTTGGCCCTTGTTTTGGAGGGTATAGGATAACGATAAGCAAGATAATGCCCATCATGAATGCAAGAATTAGCAATAAGTGTACTAACATGATTTCCTCTTTTTTCCTCCTTCCCTTAATTTGATTATTTATATTAAAAACAGGTTTTTCATGATTTTCCGAGCCTTTCCATTAAGAATCCTGTTTATTTATAGAGTTGAATTTAGCAACAGCTAAGAAGAAGTCCAACACAGGAATGCGCTTTGGCGCCTGAAAAAGGGTTTTTCGGGTTTTCCAAGGCTTTCCTTGCTTTGATTGTCAGGGTTTTCCGCTTGCTTTTTTGAGATAAGTCAGTTAGTTCAAGTGGGTTTCTGCCGATTAAAGCTTGGTTGGTGGTTTGTTTTATTCCGATTTTTTTTTTGTTCGAAATAGTCTGCGTCTAGCAGGTATGTTATGTGTATTTTTTTGTGATGTGTGTGAATATGAATTTATGATTTGGTTTTTGAGTTTTAAGCTGTCATGCTCACAGCAACTGCAGGCATGAGCAGTTTCTTCCATCCTTTATTGTTCTTCTCTTCCTTAACAGTGATTAATTGCTTATTGATAAGTGAATCTTTGATAGCATTACCTTTCCTTGCGCTTAAGCCGAGTTTTGAGTAAGTTTGGCTGACACTGAGCTCCTCCTTTCCAACTAGGTCTAGGAAGATTTTCTCTTCTGCTGTCAAGCTGCCTGTCAGTATCTCGCTATATGCTTTGGGCGGGTTATTCACGTGAAGCTGTTTAAGCTCACTAACGCTGGCGTTTACTCCGCTTATGAAGTACACCTTTCTCAAATGCTCAAGTTCATCGCCTATTTTGTCTTCTGTGCTCTGCTCTATTGCTTTTCTGAGCAGGTATTCTTTTATGTAAGCCTTCATTCTCGCGATTACATAGCCATTACCAACATTCTCTCTTTTTAGCGGGATAAAAGGAACCTTTATCATGAATGGATCATTGTATCTCTCTGCAAGCCTGACAATGGCTTGCCCTATGTCCAGCATTGAGAAGTAATTCCTCTTGTCTCTTAGCTGGGTCAAGGTGCTTATTACTTCTACATCTCCTGGCAGTATTTGCTGGAAAGCGATTATGCATGCGCTGTTGCCAACAACGGTTTCTGAGAGCTTGGATATGTGCTGGTCAAGGCAGATAAGGCTTTCGCCGTATTCTCTCATCTCCCTGTAAATCATGTCTGTGACTGTCTCTCTCATGAAAGTCGGCTTTTCCCTTAGGAAGATGTTGTGAGCTTCATCAACAATGATGGCGTGCTTGAACTCCTCTGCTATCATGTTAAGGTTTTTCTTTAGCTTGTAGATGTAAGTCAGCAAGTATTCGCAGAAGAATTTCTTCTGCACAGTATTGAGAGAATACATCTCAAAGATTATTTTCTTGTCCATTATCTCTTCAACATTCATCTCCTCTGCTCCTTTGGTACACAGTGCTGAACCGAAGTCTCCGAAGGTGAGCATGTGCGCTATTCTCACAGCAGTTGTGAGCCATTCTGTTTCTCTTCTGTTCATCCTGCTCTCATTCTCCTTTTCCTGGAGCCTATCAAGTATTTGTTTCCAGGTCGGATAGTTTTCTGAGCCCTGGTAAACCTTGAAATCCCTGAAAGCCTCGTCCAGGGTCTCGGCTATTATCTTGGCTGTTCCGTGGCTCGCGTTAAAGCTTTCAAGTATTACATCTGTCAGGATGCTTATCCATTCCTTAGGAGGCACTCCCCTCGGAGGCCTGTTAATATTAACTTTGAAGCCGTTGCTCACTGTCTCGTTTCCAACTGTGAACAAGAGTATTTCCTTGTCTATTAGCATTAATGGCCTGAAGCTTTTCTTCCAGTCCATGATTAGGAATGATTTGTTTCTGACTATGAAGTTCCTTATTATCTGGAATGCCAGTGTTGTTTTTCCTGAGCCGCTCATTCCTGTTATGCACACGTGCCTCTGCCAGTCCTGCTCTCTCAGGTTGAAGTTGTAGATGTCGTTTCCAGCATAGCTTATGATCCCCAAGGGGTATTCTCCTCCCATGACTTCTTTGGCTGGTGGCTCAAGAAGGATTTGGTTTTTCAGCACTGCGTGGCTGACGTATTTAAGATAAAGGGCTTGTATGAACTGAGCGATTTCTCTCTTCTTTTCAATATCATCTGTAAAAGAATAATTCATGTAGAGAGTGTCAATCTTTGCTCCGAGGATTGGCTTTAGCTTCTTGCTCATATCCTCGACTGTGATCAGATCCTTGTTGAACATTTATTTTCACCTCAGAATTCTACCATGCCTTCAAGGGCTTTGTAGCCGTCTTTCTTTTCCTTTAGCTCCCTGAGATGGTCTCTTAGCTCTTTTTTGAGCGCTGAAATGTCTCTCCAAGCATTCAGCTTCTCCTGGGTCTTGGCCTGTTCCAGCTCGGTCACTTTTCTCTTTATCTCTACAATCTCTTCTGGCTTCAGGTCTTCTTTCTTTTCTGTTAGGAAGTTGTTTATGTTAAGAATCATCTTGTCTATGTCAACGAAGATTTCGTCTCTTAGCTTTTTTCTTTCCTCAATAAGGCTCTGGATGTCTTCTATCACTTCCTTTATAGAATCAAGCTTCTTATTTTGCAAGTCTTTGAAGATGTACTCAACTTCAAGATGGCTGTCTTCCTGCTTCTTTTTCATTAGCACATAGCAGTCATCAAGCTCTTGTATGAATCCTTTCAACAGGTTCGAGTATTTTGCGTTCATTTGTAAGCCCCCATATTGTAACTATCTAAGGATAATTATTTTTTACTTTTCAGTAGCAACTAAGTATAGGTATTTATTTATAAAGGTTTCGTTTTTTAATGGAAAAGCCGTGGAAAATGGCGGATTCAACGGTTTCGGCAGATCTAGAAAAACTGAGCTTTGGCTCTGGATGAGATCTTAGTTAGCTGTTAGAGAGCCTGGCCGGCGCGTGAGGCCCAATAAGAGTTTAAGTTTAAAATTTAAACAATAAAAACAAAAAATAAGTGGCAGCAGGCGCACTTTCAGAAACAGCTTTTTCAAGGCTTTCCAGGATGGAAAACGC
>DATEYH010000033.1:0-4881 GCA_035256305.1 Candidatus Nanoarchaeia archaeon | reverse complement strand
TCCTTCTTAATACGTCGCAAACAACTGCCTTGACATTCTTGTGCTTTGGATTCTCCTGCAAGGCAATCTGAGGCTCAATCATCTCCCTGACTTGCTTATGCCTAATCAGTTCGTCAAATGTAAATCCTTGCGCAACTCCTTCCATTACTAGCTCAACAACGTCATAACCATAGCCTAAGTCTCTGAAATCAGTTTGGCCAGGTTCTAGCCCTGCGGTTGGCACCCTATCAACAATATTGTTAGGCAAGCCAAGGTATTTCCCCATTTCTCTCACCAGCCTTTTTGGTAAGGCTCCTATCGGGCTGAGGTGCACTGCTCCGTCGCCAAACAAGGTGTAATAGCCGACTCCAAAGTCTTCATCCTTGTTGCCTGTCCCCATCACCAGCTTTTTCTCTGTTGCTGCTTTTGTTGACAAAATATTAGCCCTTATCCTTGACATCAGGTTTCCCTTGTCATAGCCCTTGTTAAAGGCTTCAGGATTAGTGGCTTTGTAGGCTTCAACAACTGGCTGTATATCAATGACTTGGAATTTTATCTTAAGCATTTCTGCCACCTTAACTGCATCGCTTGTGTCAGAAGGATCATTAACCTTTGAAGGAAGCAGGTAAGCCTTTACCTCTAAAGGCTTGTTAGGATAATACTTATTATACTCATCAAAAGCTTTCTTGGCAAGGGCTGCTGTGGTTGAGGAGTCAACTCCTCCTGATAATCCAATAACAACGCCTGTATAATTGCACTTGAGCACTTCATCAATGATAAAGTCGCCAATCTCCCTTGCCACAAGCTCATGGTTCATTTTTGCTAATTTGATTTTTCGCTCCAGGTTTTCATTTGCCATGTTTTATCACCACTCCATCTTGTTCTCCAGCACTTCTTGCGTTGTTATAAGCTTTGCGCCTGACTTAACCATTTCTTCCAAGGATTTTTCACCAGTGTCAGGGCTTACTGCGGCAATCGCGTCTTTCACAACATAGCATTGTATCCCTCGTTTCTGCATGCCAATCACTGCTGCCTTGACGCAGTAATCAGTTGCTACGCCATAGACAACTGCTTCCTTGACATCAGCTTGTTTGAGGAAGTATTCAAAAGTAAGGTTGGTGAAGACGTCATAGGATTGCTTCTCAAACATTAATCCTTTAGGAGCTGCTAAATTCCTGGCGTATTCATCTGCTTTCATCTTTAAGAATTCTTTATCAAATTTATTATTCAGCTCGTGTGGCACATAATCGTTCATTTCAAACTCCTGGTCGCGGTACTCTCCGAATTTCCTGGTTTCAGGTATTTTCTTCTGTCCAAGAGAGCCTTCCATGCAGTGACGTGGGAAATCCCCGCCAAACACAGCCAGCTCTTTTTCCCTGCGCTTGTATTCTGGCTTTCCATAGTGCTTGTCAACTGAGCCAATTATGGGATTGTTTTTCCCCATTGCATAATCTGTTAATTTCTCCAGGTTAGGCCTTATCTCCTCTGCCCCTGGCACATAAAGCGCTCCTGCTCTGTCCATGAAGTCGTTCTG
The DNA here is from genome assembly GCA_035256305.1 of Candidatus Nanoarchaeia archaeon. Lineage (GTDB taxonomy): Archaea > Nanobdellota > Nanobdellia > Woesearchaeales > SM23-78 > SM23-78. The sequence goes on along the minus strand of DATEYH010000033.1, from coordinate 3,368 downwards.
CGTGTCCACGTCGTAGAATATCTTTAGTCCGGCTTTCATTTTCTTTCACCCCCATTGCCATACTTTTCAGTTAGCTCATCAATGAGCTTGTTCAAGCCATCAGAAATTTTCATCTCATATTGCTGGGCAACTCTAACTTCTTTCAGATGCTCAGGAAGCTTTGAGACACATTCAAGAGCATACTGCCTTATCTCGTCAAGGTTTCTTCTGCCTGTTACTCTCTTGCCTTGCTTCACAACTTTCTCAAGCAGAGGGGTTCCTGCTATGCCTTCGTATTCAAGCCCTAGAATATCATGAGAGTATTTGCCATCAGCTCCCATTACCCTGTATACTTGTTTCTTGCCAGGATAAGTCTTCTTGTCCTGTGAAAGCTTTATCTTTGCGCCATCATTATCCTCTACTAGCTTGTAAACTCCTGGTATGGCTGCCACTGGCTTGGCTGTTATCATCTCTGTGCCTACGCCGTAGCCGTTGATTGGGGCTTTTGCCTTCACTAGCTCGTCAATCTTATATTCATTCAGGTCATTGCTTGCCACGATGTTGACGTAGTGCAATCCTTGCTCATCAAGGATTTGCCTTACTTTCTTGGAAAGGTCGCATAAATCTCCTGAGTCAAGCCTTACTGCGCTTAGCCTGTCTCCTTGCTTTTCTAGTTCCTTTGCAACTTTTGCAGCGTTCTTTGCTCCTTCAATAGTATCATAGGTGTCAATAAGAAGAGTTGTTTTGTTTGGGAAAGTCTTGACATATGCCCTGAAGGCTTCAAGCTCTGTTGGAAAGCTCATTATGAAGCTATGAGCCTGAGTTCCAAGGATTTTTATGCCGTATTCCTTGCCTGCTTTTACATTGCTAGTTCCAATCGCTCCTCCGATGTATGCTGCCCTTGCTCCTTTCATTGCAGCATCTTCTTCCTGCGCCCTCCTAAGCCCGTAATCAACTACTTTCGCGTCTTTTGCAGCATTAACTACCCTGTTGGCTTTGGTGGCTATCATGGTCTGATAGTTTATCATGTTAAGCAGGGCCGTTTCTACGAACTGGGCTTGGCTCCTCTTTGCAGTCACTCTGAGAACTGGCTGGTTAGGGAAGACTGGGGTTCCTTCCCTCACAGCGTATACATCTCCTTCAAACTTGAAATCCTTCAAGTATTCAAGAAATTCTGGCTTGAAGAATTCCTGCTTCCTGAGGTAGGCTAAGTCTTCGTCGCTGAATTTCAGGTTGGTTATGTAATCGATGGTATCCTCGATCCCATTTGCTAGGTAGTAGCCCCAATCCTTTGGCAGTTTCCTTATGAATAGGTCAAAGGTCGCGGTTTCTTCGTGCTTGTTATTGTCAAGGTAGCCTGCCAGCATGGTGAGCTGGTACAGGTCGGTTAGCATGGTTTTGCTGTTCTTTTCGTTTCCCATTGGGTCCGCCTCATTAGTGTTTTTTTTACACTTATTGTGCTTAAAAAGCACCTGAACTGGTTCTACTTATTGTATAGTATACACTAACAACTATTTAAATGTTTCGGTGCTAGTATACCAAAAACCTATACTCGCAATTTTCTGGCTTTTATAGAGTAGATTATTAAGAATATTATATTTTAGGAAAGATTAAAAAATTAAGCATCAAAAATTAAGAAATTTAAACATCTATCATTTCAATTTCAATATTCAATCCCTCGGGGATTGGGACTCTCATGACGAGCCTTAGCGCTCGCTCATCAATGCCTAGATCAATCAATCGCTTGTGGATGCGCATCTCAAAATGGTCCCAGGTGGCTGTGCCATTGCCGCACGGGCTCTTGCGCGTGGTAATCCTGAGCTTCTTGGTGGGTAAAGGTATGGGCCCTCTCATTACAACTCCTGTCTTGTCAGCAATCCCCGTGATGTACTCGCACACCTGGTTTATCTTGCTGATTTCAGTGCTGGTTATTTTTATTCTAGCTTTCTGCATATTAACATCACTCTATTGCATCACTTAAACCGCATGCCTTGTTTGCCCCATGATAAAGCTCGGGTTCATCATGATTAGGAAGCTCAAAAAAATAAAAAAAGAAAAAATAAGGGAAAATTTCCTTACTTCTTCACCAGGTCAATACACATTCCAGCAGCAACAGTGAGGCCAGAATCCCTGACCGCGAACCTTGCTAGCTGTGGTATGTCCTTTTGCTTCTCAATCACTAATGGCTGAACCGGCTTTACCTTGATAATAGCCGCATCCCCGTTCTTCAGGAAGTCTGGCTTGTCCTGGATGCTCTCTCCTGTCGCAGGATTAATCTTCTTGGTAAGCTCAGTAATCTGACAAGCCACCTGTGCTGTGTGGATGTGGAACACTGGGGTGTAGCCAACAGTCATGACAGTTGGGTGGTTCAGCACTACAATCTGAGCTGTGAACTCTGTAGCAACAGTAGGCACATTGTCCTGGTGGCCAATAACATCTCCCCTTGTAATGTCCTTCTTGCCAAAGCCTCTTACGTTGAAGCCGATGTTATCTCCTGGAAGTGCTTCCTGCATCTGCTCATGGTGCATCTCTATGCTCTTCACTTCTCCAGGAACTCCCTTGCCTTCCCTTCCTGGGACTGCAATGACCTTGTCTCCGACCTTTATAATCCCTGTTTCCACTCTTCCGACAGGCACAACTCCAATTCCTGTGATGTTATAAACATCCTGGATTGGCAGCCTTAGCGGAAGCTGGGTTGGCTTCTCAGGTTCTTTTAATGAGTTAATTGCCTCTAGGAGTGTTTGGCCCTTGTACCAGGGCATCTTGTCTGACTTCTTGAAAACATTGTCTCCTGGGAAGCTTGCTCCTGCAACAAAGGTGATTGTTTCAGTCTTGTAGCCAACCTTCTTGAGCAATGCTGTGACCTGGTCCTTGACCTCGTTGAATCTCTTCTCCTCGTACTTGGCCATGTCCATCTTGTTAATGTAGATGATTAGCTGCTGTACTCCAAGGGTTCTTGCCAAGAAGATGTGCTCTGTGGTCTGGGCCTGGACACCATCACCAGGGTTTGCTGATACTACAACCACTGCAGCGTCTGCCTGGCTTGTCCCTGTGATCATGTTCTTGATGAAGTCCTTGTGGCCTGGAGCATCAATTATTGTGAAGTAGTACTTTTCAGTCTCAAACTTCTTGTGAGCCAGGTCAATGGTCAGTCCTCTTTCCTGCTCCTCTTTCAGGTTGTCCATGACGAACGCAAACTCAAAGCCTGCTTTTCCTAGCTGCTGGGCTCTTTCCTTAAGCCTTCTCATGGTCTGCTCGTCAATAATTCCTGCGTCAAAGAGCAGCCTACCAACTGTTGTTGACTTTCCGTGGTCCACGTGTCCGATGAACACGAGGTTTATGTGCGGTTTTCCCTTAGCCATTCTTTCTCCCTCCCTTAAATTTATTAT
>DATEYH010000032.1:0-6889 GCA_035256305.1 Candidatus Nanoarchaeia archaeon | reverse complement strand
TTTAGTTTTTCTGAATGTCCCTCCGTCCCCACTCTATTTTTAAGAAAAGTTTTATAAATAGCCTAATCTTAAAACCTAACTATTAATGCTTAGAGGTGGTCAAAATAGCATCAAGAGATTTTAACAGGGAGATGGGCGGTTATCTCGGCAAGAGAAGGTCTATGGAAAAAAAGGGTTTCAGAATAAAGTTTTCTGCTCCTGAAAAGAAGAAGTATGAGCAGGTCCCTGACATGGCTCCTGGCGAGGTAAGGGTGGAGTATAATCAGCCGAGCTTTCTCGGAAGGTTGTTCTCTTTCAGGAGAGGCTTGATAAAGGAGACCGAGAAGACAGAAGATCTTTCTCCAGAGGATATGGCCAAGCTCAGGTCAATGGAGGACGACATAGAAGCCACTGAGGAGAAGATTGTGGAGAAGGAGGAAGAGGTTAAGGAGATAAAAGAGGAAGAGGAAGCGCTCATAGAGAAGAGAGAGGGCTTGCTCACCAAGTTCTTTGGAAGAATCAATGTTTTCAAGAGAAGACCTATGGAGGCTGCTGAAGTCTCTGTTGATGAGATGGAGAAAGAGCCGTCTATAGACCCTGAAGTTGTAGAAGTCATCAAGATTATGCACAAGTGGCTTAATGAGCTTCCTCCTGGCAAGAAGCGAAGCTTCAAGGCGAGCAGCGACTTCCAGAAGTACAAAGAAATATTGGAGAAGCATGGCCTGGTGAAGAAGAAGGGGTGAAGCCTCGCCGGCGTTTGCAACTTTGTTGCTTGAGGCGCAATTAATTATTTTCTTTTTTATATCTCTTTTTATTTGCTCGTCATAATTTCTATCACATCGTTGTTATTCAGAGGGGCTTCCTTGGCTACTGGCTGCTTGGTCTTCAGGTTTATTGCCTTCACAAAGTTCTTTCCTATGTCTGTATGAACCCTGAAAGCAAAATCCAAGGCGTTTATGCCTTTGGGTACCAAGAAACAGTCTGGCAGAACATTGCCGTCCTTGTCTGTCAGCTTACTGTTGGCAACAGGATAAACTGCTATGTAATGCAGGAGTTCAAAAACTGCCTTGTTAAGCACCTCCTGCACTCCTGTGCTTCCAAGCTTATCAAGAACATTGACCTTAACAAACTCCAATCCTTTCCTCTGCTTATCATTTAGTCTTGACTCATCAATTATTTCCAAATCCTTGTTGCCAGGGATGTACTTTATCAAGCCGTGCTTTGCTGCCTCTTTCAGGGCGAGCTCTGACTCTGAGCTGCAAGGAACAAATATCCTGTCAGGGAACTCTTTTCTCAATCGCTCATAATTCTCAGCTGCTCCTGGCACATCAACCTTGTTAGCAGCAATAATCATTGGTTTGGTCTTCTTCCTCAGGAAGCTTGCTAGTTGAAAAAGCTCTTCAACTGTCCAGTTAAGCACTAGCTTGTCCTTGAGCCCTGTTATTTTAAGTGCAGCATCAATCAATTCCTCACTCACCCCCATGCCTGATAACTGCTTGGTAAGCACCTTCTGGATTTGCAAATGCTCCTGCTGTATCTGCCTTGCAAGCCTGTCCCAGCCTTTCTTAAGAATGTCATTATACCAGTGGTCAAGCTCTACCTCAAGGAACTTGACATCATCTGCAGGGTCATAAGATAATGGTTTTACAGGCTCACCCTTCTCATTAGTTCCACCACTAACATCCACAACATGGATTAAGGCGTCTGCCTGGTTAAGGTCATTAAGGAACTGGTTTCCCATGCCCTTGCCCTCATGGGCTCCAGGCACAAGGCCTGCAACATCCACCAGCTCGACAGGCACAAACCTGTTGTGCTCTAAGCAGTAGCCGTGCTTTGGCTTGCAATTCACATTAAAGCCCTTGTCAGCGCAAGCAAGCCTTACAAAGCCAACGCCATGGTTAGGCTTAATAGTGACGAATGGATAATTAGCTATTTCCACCTCTGCTAATGTCATTGCCTTGAAAAAGGTGCTCTTGCCCACGTTAGCCTTTCCTACCACTCCAATAATCATGGGAGAACAGGAATGCTTGAGCCTATAAAAAGTTTATCCCAAATTCCCTTTTCAATACATTTAAATATATGTAATCCAAAAAATTAGGATGAATATGGCGCATGTTAAAAGAGCAGTTGGCTATGTGCAGATTGCCCTTGGCATAATGCTCATCTTTGCCTGCTTTGTTGGCTCTGATATACTTAGTCGTTATGTTGATAAAACTTATGAGAAAGTAGAGCAAGAATACATGGAAATAAGAGAGTATCGTAATGTTACAACTACAGATGAAAACGAGATAGATTATTCATACCAGAAATTTCTTTCTAAGATTAATTCCATACTCATAATCCAGGTGATGGTTATAGTGGTTTGCGTCCTGGCAATAAGCATGATTCTCCAAGGAGTAGCCAATACAAGAACAGGAAGCGAGGATGATGTGAGCACAAAAGAGCTAAGCAAATTTATTATAAGCCTTTTCCTGATACTCTATGTTATTGCAGCCGGCTATATTATTGCCTTTAAAACTGCTCCTAGCGAGAGGATAACTGTAAGCCTTGTTTTTCTTGGAATCCTAGTCGTATTCATAATCATAGCTTGTTTTATCAACCGACTTACAAAAAAAAACTGAAAAAAAGAAAATTTCGACTGAAAAGCCTTCTTCTAAGTAAAATTTATAACTGCTCTGCATCTTCCTGACGGTTATACGGCTGTGGTCTAGCGGTATGATCGGAGCTTCCCATGTGAGAGCTGAAAAGTTCTAAACTTTTCGCTCTTGCGAAAAGAGCTCTTGGTTCGGGTTCGACACAACCTTTTTTGGCGGAGCAAAAAAGAGTTGACGAAAATTAGGCGACATTCGCAACTTCGTTGCTCAGTCCCCTTAAAAGGCTGGCGAAAGTCCCGGCAGCCGTATATGACCGAATTCATTACTTGGACCAAGAAGTATACTCCTAGAAAGCTCTCTGATATTGAGGCGCATGAGCAGGCTATTCAGGAGCTAAGGAAGTTTGTGGCTGGCTTTAAGAGAGGCAAAGCCTTATTACTCTATGGAGGCAGCGGAGGAGGCAAGACCAGTAGTGTTTATGCCCTAGCGCATGATTTGGACTATGAGCTTGTTGAAATTAATGCGAGCGACACTAGGAATGCTGAGCAGATTAATTCCTTGCTCGGAAGCGCTTCTAAGCAGATGAGCTTGTTTTTTAAGAGCAAAATCATTCTTGTGGATGAGCTTGACGGCATAACAGGCCGAGAGGACAGAGGAGGAGTGCAGGCTATTCTCAAGCTTATCGATACAAGTATCTACCCGATTATCCTTGTGGCTAATGACCCTTATGACCCGAAATTCTCTGGCCTAAGAAGGAAATGCAGTTTGATAGAATACCAGACGCGGCCTTACACTTCTATTCTCAAATTTTTGAAGAAAATTTGCAAAGAAGAAAGAGTTAGTTATGACGAGGAAGCCTTAACCATGCTTGCCAGGCGAGCAGGCGGTGATATGAGAGCTGCAATTAATGACTTGCAAAGCCTTGCGGCTGATGATAAGAAGCTAACCAGGAAAGAAGTTGAGAAGTATGGTGACAGGGACAGAACTGACACCATAATCCAGGCATTGGTTAAAGTGCTAAAGACAACTGATGTTGATGTTGCTCTGGGTGCTTTTGACAATGTTGAGGAAGACTTGGACAAGATATTCCTCTGGATGGATGAGAATCTGCCTAAGGAGTACACAAAGCCAGCAGATTTGGCAAGAGGCTTTGATGCTCTTAGCAAGGCAGATGTTTTCAAAGGCAGGATTATAAGGTGGCAGCATTATCGCTTCTATGTTTATTGCTACAACTTGCTCAGCGCAGGAGTTGCTCTTGCAAAGGATGAGAAATACAAGTCCTTCATAAGCTACAAGCCAACAAGTAGGATTCTTAAGCTCTGGATTGCTAACCAGAGGAACCTGAAAAAAAAGGCTATTGCTGAGAAGATAGCTGACAAGACCCATACCAGCAAGAAAAGGGCATTACAAGATACTCTGCCCTACCTTAAGCCTGTTTTCAAGAAGAACAAAAAAGAGGCAGAGAAATTAACAGGTTATCTTGGACTTGATAATGAGCAGGTTGAGTGGATAGCTCGATAGCATTCTCCTAAGGAAGTGTCAGAACAAACGACAGGGCAATAAAATCACATCTTTAACTACTTAAAAATAGTTAATTTTATAAACGGAAATCTCTTTCTTACGACGAATAATCAATATAATACAAGCACAAGCCAAACAAGGTGATAATAATGAAGCATAGAGGAGAAATTAGAGAAGTTTCCAATGGTGACGTAGCATTCGGCCTTAACCTGATGCAGCATCTAGAAGAAGGGAACATCGTGATGTCTCCTTATAGCATAAGAACCGCACTAGGAATGCTTTATGAAGGAGCAAAAGGTAAATCGGCAACAGAGCTGTCAGATGCCCTGAAGCTCCCTATAGAAAAAGCAATGAGGCATACTGGTTTCAAGGAGCTGATTTCAGCGATTAATGCAACTCGCCAAGATTATGTCTTGAAGACAGCTAATGGCACGTGGGTTGACAAGACTTTTGCTATCAACCCAGAATTCCAGGATATTGCAACCAAAGTTTATTCTGCAGAAGCTTCTAATGCTGATTTCTTAAATAATGCTGAGCACTGGAAAAAATCAATTAATAAGTGGGTAGGCGACAAGACAGAGCAAAAAATTCCTGAGCTTTTCAAAGGAAAATCAATCAACCGAGATACAGTGCTTGTACTTGCCAATGCATTGTACTTTAAAGCTCTATGGGAGAGTAAGTTTAATCCCAAACTTACTAAAAAGCAAGACTATGTCCTTGCTGATGGCACCACAATCCAAGTTGATATGATGAGAAAAGGAGAAATTGAAGGCCGAGACCTGCCAAAATTCAGATACGGAGAGTATGATGGGGTTCAAGCGGTGATTCTACCTTACAAGGGTATGGAACTGGAAAAGCTAGTGCTCCTGCCGCCCAAAGGCACTGGCACAAAAGAACTTGAAGCTCATCTACGCGAAAACACAAGTGTATTGCCTGAATGGTTCCTGTACATGCAGGAAACTAAGTTCGATAGGCTTGAAATGCCGAAGCATGAAGCCAGAAAAAACTACAACCTCATACCTGCTTTCAAAGCACTAGGCATCAAAAGCATATTTGATCCTGAAAAAGCAGACCTCAGCGGGTTGGGACATGATAAGTTCGGCAATCCTATCATAGTCGGCACAGCTGTGCATGAAGCCTATATCAAGAATAACGAGGAAGGATCAGAGGGGGCTGCAGCAACCGGGGTTGGAGTAGTGCGTTACGCGGGATTCATCCCATCAAAACCACCTATTAAATTCACAGCAGATCACCCATATCTAGAGCTCATAATGCACCGGTTAACAGGCTCTGTGCTATTTATAAATAGGATTATAGATCCTCGTTAAGAGAGTCATAAATTTTTTCTTTTTTATTAATATATTATTTATCTTTCTAACCTGGATGGCACAAGATATTTGCTTGTACAGGTTGCCTGTGATTTGCTTCCCGCCCCCTGATTTTTATTTTAGATTTTGCAATTTCCTTGTCAAGGAATTCTTTTAAGGTGTTGTCATGTAATTCCATAACTTTCTTTACAAAGCCATGCTTCTGGTTGAGTTCGTAAAGCTGGGCTCTTCCAATCCTTCTTGTCTTTGTCACGAATTCTTTTTTCACCCAGTCTTTCCAGAAATGGTTAATGGTTGTCCAGCCGACGTTTGCGTTCCTAGCAATTTCTGTTAAAGAATAATCGTAGTTTCTGTGAATCAGCAGAAAGTCAAGCACTTTTATCTCTGAGCTCTTGCCAAAGAGCTCTGTGAACAAGGTTTGGGTTTTTGTTTTCATAAAAGCACACCTTTTATGCAACAAAATCTTTGATTTTGTGTACCAAAAGCTTTGCTTTTGATGGGCCAAAAACCTTCGGTTTTTGTTTTCATAAGAATAATTAGTAATAGCTTATTTATATATCTTTTGTAATTTAAATGTTCATTATTAGAAATTTGTTGAAAATCTTCCGACGCCAGCAAAAATTTCACGAAAATTCATTATAGCAGTATATAAAGCACCAATACAAAGCAAGAAAATGTGATTAAAGAACAGCTAGAAAAGGATTTGCTAAGAAAATTATTGCACCACAAGATAATCGGTGAGAAGCATACAAGCATAGACAATCTTCCTAAAAGTTTTCCAAAGCATCTTCGCGGCGCAGTGAAAGAAGCTACCAAGCAACTAATCAAAAAAGGATTTCTATTAATCAAACCGACAAATTATGGGTTGGAAGTGAGTGTGAACCCAACTAGGCTTGAAGAAATAGGCACTCTCATTTTCCAATAACTTTATATAACCATCTTGATTAATTCTCGCCTATGAGAGAGGAGAATAAAGGTAATGATGCAAAGGATAGTAAGAGCAGCAATGAGCCTGTGAAGAATAAGGAGAAAGAGTTCTTACAAGAGCTTACCAGCTTTATGCAGAGGAAAGGCTTTGTCTGGGGCCCTGAGCCTGAGATTTACGGAGGAACAGCAGGCTTTTACACTTATGCTCCTCTTGGAAAGCTATTAAAGAACAGGGTTGAAGAGGTTATCAGGAAAACCCTTCAAAAAGAGGAATTCTTTGAGGTCGAATGCCCTATAGTTATGGAGAGGAAAGTCTGGGAGGCTTCTGGCCACCTAGGAGGATTCACTGACGCCATAATCACCTGCTTCAAATGTAAATCTACTTTCAGGCTTGACAACCTTTTAGGGGGTTATCCTGAGACCAAGCACTTCAAGCAGCCAGAGGAATACCTGAAATTCATTGCTGACAAGAAAATAAAGTGCCCGAGCTGCAGCGGGGATTTTGCTCCTGAGATTAAGAAGCATAACCTCATGATGAAA
>DATEYH010000031.1:0-3382 GCA_035256305.1 Candidatus Nanoarchaeia archaeon | reverse complement strand
CTCCAGCCCAGGGTACATCGGCTTGGCGTAATAATAATTAAGATTCTCTCCTTTTGCAGAGCCTAGCATAATCTTTGTGGAAGAAGTGCCTCTAATCATTGCTCCGTCTTTCCACTTGCCCTCCCTTAGGCTCAGGATTTCACCAGTGAGTTTGGGATCATCAGTCACATCCTGGCTAAACACCCATTGCTCTGGGAACAAGGTTTTTGCCCATTCCTCACAGCTAAGAGGCTTTTCCTCAGCCACGCTCTTGTTCTCAATAACTGGCTGCTCATTTTGCTCAGTTGTTTTTTCCTGGCCAATAGGCTCTGGAGTGGTGGCTGACTGGCTAGGCAAACAACCTGTGATGAATGTTAAAATAAGAATTAACCAAGCCAAAAACAAGAGTATCTTTTGCATAAAGCCGTTATTAGTTCTTCTAGTATTAATTTTTTATTGTTTTTAGCTCAGTCCTTAAGCGCATCATTTACTCCCCGCCTAATCTCCTCCCAATACTCGCAAGCAGCTTTCCATTTGTCCTTCTCAAACCTTGGAAGCCATTCCTTTGCAGCAGTACAGTCGGGAGTTTCTCTCAAGGTTTTTCTCAAGAACTCTATAATAATATCAACCACTCGTTCGCTCTCCCAGAAAACACTGTTATTGTTCCAGTTAATCAGCTGGGCAAGTTTCTTGTGATGCTCAAAGAAGTTAATGCGAAGCTTGAAGTGCTTGTCAATCAAGTCTTCCATTAAGTCCTCTATCCAGCCCCTATGGAACCTACAGCAGCCTGCATTGTCAGAATAAAACTCTTTAATCATACGCTCAACATTCTTCTTCCCTAATTCATGAGGGTCTGCTATTTTCTTCTCATAATACTGGAAGTACTTGCCCATGATTGGCATTGGGCTGAACAAGCCAGGAGCCCAGTACATATTAGGCACCATGCAGCCATCATCACCATAAGCATTGTAAACTGCTAGGTTTATGCTTTTCACTCCGTATTTCTTGTCAATCTCCTTTGCAGCAGTTCTTATGCTCTTGCTGAAAATAGGGTTTGCCAGAACCATGTCAATTATTTGCACTCCAAGCTCTGCATTACTGTTTGAGTCATTAACAACATCAAAGTCTTTCCAGCACCATTTTGGCAGTAGGGTAATCCCGAAATCTTCTTTCTTAATCAAGCCCTTTGCAAGGCATTCCATAAGCCAGCTTACCAATCCTCCTGCTTGTATTGCGTCAAATCCCATGGCATCGACGTAGTGGTTGAGCTTTTCTGCAGCTCGCTGGTCGAATATTCCGCAGTTAGGCCCTAGTGCCTCGTAAGGCTCATAATCCTTTTTGAACTCTGCTCTCATTTTTTTGCAAACAGCAGGGCAGGTTTCTCCGCAAGTCTTGAAGAGCTTGGGCTTGATAGTTTCCTCATTGAATTGCTGGAGATAATGGGGTTTGATATAATCATTATGAATCTTCATCCTATCATCATCAGTCAGGTAAATTGATGAGTAGTTGAAGCTAAAAAGCCAGGACTGGGTCTTGGTAAAATTAACTCCAAGGGTGCCTCCTGAGCCTGCCTCAGGGTCAAACCTGTACTTCTTGGTGACTTCCAGGTCTTCCATGAGCATTTTCTTGTGGAATTTCTCCTCAAAATAAGCATTCAGTTCCTCGGAGTTGCGCAAATCCGCGTCAGTATAATCGCCGCCATAAATAATAGCCACAATCTTGTGTTTTTGAACAAGCTTCGAGCCAATCCCTCCTCTGCCTGCCCAGCAATCCACAGGGTTAAGCTTGCCTCCTTCAACATAAGCAGAGCCAATAGCTCCCATATTTGTTTTTAGAGCAGCAGGTCCTGTGGCTAGAATCCTTAATTTGCCGAACTCGTCAAGGCAGTCATCATACTCAGCTTTGTACTTGTCGAATAAGTATTCCTGAAGAGCATAAAAGCCAATCTTATCATTATAGCTTTTCCAAACAGCTTCCGTGTCAATCTTTTCAAAAGCTACAGTAATGTTGTTGTTCTTCCTTTTTAATCTTAGAATGCTGTAATCAGGGCAAGAGCCTTCGATAACAACATAATTAATCCCGAGATGATGGAATACTAGTGCTGCACCGCCCATTGTTGAAACGTAGAAATTCTTCCATAAAGGAGACCGACCACAAAAAATCAGCCTTCTAGTGCCGGGAATTATTGAGCCAGCAAGCACTCCGCTGCCAAAAAAGAACTTGCTCTCATCATTAGCATACTTAAAAGCAAAATCCAGAGGACCAATTACTTCCTCATCTTTAACATCTTCAACTCTAAAAGAACCGTCTGCTGCATTGATGTAAAGGGCTTTCTGTGGAATCATTATTATAATTCAAACCTCTTTTTAGTTAAAAACTTTACTCAAGCAAAATTTATTCAAAAACAATCGCTGGCTTGCCAGGCATCGCGTTATGGGCTTTCTCGTGCTTTGAATCCTTTTCCAATACCACTTCAAACTTGGTCTTGAAATCCTTCTCTAACTCATCAACGCAATTACTCAGGGCTTTCTTTTCAACTTCCTGCGAAAGCACTACTTCTGGAATCTTATCAGGATTTTTCACAAATCTTGGGACAAGATTTGCAATTAGTTTAGCATTTGCCTTGTCCTTTGAGCACAAGGATTTTATCAGGGCGCCTACATCCCTTGTTTTTTCCATCTCCTTTTTTAATTCAGCCATGAACTTGTACTTCCATGCATCAGCAACTATCAGCACTATCTTGTTAGGCTTGGTTAATCCTGTTAATTCTTGGAGAGCAATAATGTCCCGCCTTACCAGGTCATAAAGCTCTTCTGCTGCTTCTGCTTTCTCGTCAATCTTTTTCTTGTCAGCAACAGGCCACTTCTCCAAGCTGATAAACGGCTTGTTCCCGAGTTTCTCCCATAATTCCTCTGCAAGGTGAGGTGTGAAAGGAGCCATCAGCACCAGCAAAGTTTCTGCTGCTTTCCTGTTAACCTCTTCCTTGTTGTAAAGATAGTTAGCGAACTTCATCAGGCTAATCAAGGCAATATTGTACCTGAAGTTCTGGATGTTCTCAGTGACTTCAAGAATGGTCTTGTGCATCCTGCTCTCCTGGTTCTTTATGATTTTATCAACAATCTTCTTCTCTGTGAGCATCCTGTAAATCTTTACCAATAACCTGTAACTGCCTTCAATGGTCTTGTCATCCCATTCCATGTCCTTGTCAGGCGAAGCAACGAACATCAAAAAGAATCTTGCAGTGTCTATACCATACTTCTCCTCTATTTCTTCCTGAGTCACCACGTTGCCCTTGCTCTTGCTCATCACCACTCCGCCTTTGTGCAGCATTCCCTGGTTGAAGAGTTGGGTAGCAGGCTCATCAATGCCTAGCAATCCTATGTCTCGCAAGAACTTGGTGAAA
>DATEYH010000030.1:0-2001 GCA_035256305.1 Candidatus Nanoarchaeia archaeon | reverse complement strand
CGCGGCAGGAGCTTTATGGACCCGATTCACATAACCCCTGTGTGCTATATTGATAAAGTCGGTGATGGCGAGCCTAGGCCTAAGACTTATACTATTTATGGCTTTGGCACAACCTCTTTCTCCTGCACATTTAATGATTTGCAGAAGGGAGATTATACTGCAAGGATAGGGGCTACTTTTAATTTTGAAACCTGGGCTTATGTTACTTACACATTTGTCAATCTTGAGACCCAGCTTGCAATGTTAAATCAGGGAAAGAGCATAAATTCAGAGCTAGACATTTCTTTGCATCCGCGTGCTGTTTCTACTCAGGGTCCTGTCATGGTGGGTATGGCTCCTCCTGATTTTAAGATGCCCATAGGCGTTGATACCCAATACAATGCCCAAGAGCCTATTCTTGGAGTGACCATAGCTAATTTGTGGACCGAGGGAAAAATTGATTATGCTAGCGAGCTGATTATTATGGTGCCTGATGATTTCAAGCTTGTAAACTGCGATAGGTGGTATCCTGCGACTGAGCGAGTTCCTGATGAGTCTGAGGGTGGAGTTGATACTTATAAGTTTAAGAGGGAAGAGATTGGGGATGTAAGAGAAACCTTCAAATCAGTCACCTGTTGGCTGCATATAAAAGATCCTTCTGCGCTGCTTAGCGGAGCCCAGAAAGTGGAAAGGACTTTTGTTGCAGCAGCAAAATACCAGTACAGGCTAGAAGAGCGTGAGGGAATACATGTCAGGGAATAGTAAGGCAAGGCAGGCTTATAAAGCAGCATCTCTTTTTCTTCTTGTAATCATAGCTTTCTTCTTATCCTCTTGCGACTTCACCCCTACGACTAAAGAACCTAACTATTTTCAGGGAATCAAAGGGCTTGAGATTAGCTTTTTAGACAACAGCCCTCCAAAAGAGGTTTATGAAGAATCAACTTTTCCTGTGAATATTAATGTTGAGAATCGAGGAGCCTTTGATGTTATTGATGATTACTACGGCATCCTGTCATTAAGCTTTGACCCTTTTTATGTTGAGCTTTTTGATGTTAGCACCGGAGGAAACTTGCAGGTGGGCAAGAGCAGCCTGATATTGAAGGGAATACAACTCTATGGCAAATCAAAGTATCACCCTACTGGAAGAGAAACTTTTCTTTCTTTCCCTAATTTCAAGGCAAAGCCAATAACAGGACAAAGAGAGCAACCCACCACTCAGCTATCTGCCACGCTTTGCTATCCTTATAAAACCACGCTTTCCAGGATGATTTGCGTTGACATGAACATCTATGGAGAGAACCTGAGAACACAATCCTGCTATGAGCAAGACCTGGCGCTTACTGACCAAGGAGCTCCTGTTGCAATCACTAAGGTTGAGGTCGAGAACCAGCCTGCTGGCAGGGACTTGATAAGGCCTGTTTTTACTGTTCATGTCCAGAACATGGGCTCTGGCAGTGTGCTCACTCCTTATGATAATCCTACTGACCTGGAGAGGGTTTGCACTTTTCAGGATTTGTACAGGGAAGACTTTAACACTATAAACGTAGAGGCTCTCCTTTCCCATTCAACACGGCTCGAGTGCTCGCCTAACCCTATCAAGCTTTTTGATAACCAGGGGACCACAAGATGCCAGGTTAGTGATGAGAACCTTCTTCTTGGCTACCAGAACTATGAGACCCCTCTAACAGTCCAACTTTCTTATGTTTATCTTACTTCCATATCTAGGAAGTTTGATGTTAAGCGGCTCAATATTTATGGGGACATTATCAATCCAGAAGATGAGCTGCTGCCTTATGAAATCCAGCCAGGAGTGATCAGGTGCGATTATTGCGCAGAGCATGCTGGTGCTGGTGATTGCCAGCCTCAGAGTTCCAAGCCAATCTATTTCCAGAAAGGCTTTAGCTGCCAGTGCAGCTTTGAAACCTGCTCAAAGCTTTACCCTGATGGATTGTGCGTTCCTTTCCCGAACTTTTGCCCAGGAGCAAGCTATTGCTGTATGCCAGCATGCACTTCCTCCCAGAT
>DATEYH010000029.1:0-3740 GCA_035256305.1 Candidatus Nanoarchaeia archaeon | reverse complement strand
CCTGAAGATGGGCATCACAGAACCAACCGAGTTAAGGACATTGCCAAACCTGACGCAGCAGAACTTACAGGGAGAAAAGCCAGAAGGAGCATTGGTTACCAGTTTTTCACTCAGGAGTTTGGTAGCTCCCAAGGTGTTAATCGGGTTAACTGCCTTGTCAGTGGATATGGCAACAAATATTTTTACTCCTCTATCAATTGCTGCTTCAACAAGGTTCTGGGTCCCTACCACGTTAGTGCTTACTGCTTCAAAAGGGTTGTACTCGCAGAAAGGAACATGCTTGAGAGCGGCTGCGTGAAAAACAATATCAACATTCTCCATTGCCCGCATCACACGGCTCTTATCTCTTATATCTCCTATAAGATTCCTTATCTTGTCTGACTTTATTTCCTGATTCAGCCTGAAATGATCTGCCTCGCTATGGTCAAAAACACGAACCCTCGCAGGCTCGTACTTGAGCAGCTGCCTTACTATTTCTGTCCCAATAGAGCCGCAACCTCCGGTTACTAAAATATCTTTTCCCTTGAATATATTAGCCATTTTTTTCATCCTCCAATTAGTTTTTTCTGAACTTCAGCAATCTTTTCACAAACATAAGCAACATCCTCCTTGCTCATAGCTGAGTAAAATGGCAAAGCCACTGTTGTTTTTGCAACAGCCTCGCAAACAGGGAAATCTCCTGGCTTGAAGCCGAATTTCTCTTTGTAAAAGCTCATAAGATGGATTGGATTGAAGTATGAAGAGCACTGCACTCCTCGCTTGGTAAGCTCGCTCATGAATGCTTCCTTATTATCCACTTGAATTACATAGACAAACCATGAAACCTTAAACTCTTTTGTAGAGTCAAAAGGAATTTTTATTCCCTTGATTTTCTTGAGCCTGTTTGTGTATTCCTTAGCGACTTCAGCTCTTTTTTTGAGCAGCATTTCAATTTTTGCCAACTGGCTGATTCCAAGAGCGCAATTAATATCGCTAAGTCTATAATTATACCCTAACCTAACATATTCATGCCATTCGCCACCAGCTCCTCTTCCCTGGTTCCTATAACTGACGCATAAGTCATAAATCTCTTTATTATCAGTTACAAGCACTCCGCCTTCTCCAGTAGTCATTTGCTTGTTAGGATAAAATGCAAATATAGCGCAGTCACCAAAGGCTCCGACTTTTTTTCCCTTGTATTCCGCGCCAAGAGCCTCTGCAGAATCCTCAATAATCTTCAGATTATGTTTTTTCGCAATCTTCATGATTGCATTCTTATTAGACGGTCTTCCAAAAACATCTACAGGAATAATAGCCTTTGTTCGAGTAGTTATTTTTTCTTCTATTTTCTTTGGGTCAATATTAAAAGTATCTGGCTCTATATCAACAAAAACAGGAGTTGCTCCCTCGTAAAGAACACAATTAGCAGATGCCACAAAACTGAAAGGAGTAACAATCACTTCATCACCAGGACCAATGCCAAGAGCCTTGACTGCAAGATGAAGGGCACTGGTGCCAGAATTAACAGCAACAGCGTACCTTGTTCCAATATACTTTGCGAATTTCTCCTCGAATTCAGGAAGCTTTGGTCCCAGGCTAAGCCACCTTGTTCTCAGGACATTCACAACTGCTTGTATGTCATCCTCCTCGATGAAAGGGCTTGAGAGAGGAATCTTCTTTATACCTTGTTTTATAGCTTCAGTCTTCTTCTTATTCTTCATTTTGCTTAATCTCCTTTACAACTTTTGCAGGGATTCCAAGAGCAATCACATTATCAGGCACATCCTTGTTAACAAAACTAAAAGCTCCAACAATAGAGTTCTTTCCAATAGTTACCCCGGGCATTACAACACTATGAGAGCCAATACAGGCATTCTCTTTTATAACAACCCTGCCAGTCTTATTATCAATTGTGCTAATACTGTAGATGGAGCAATGACTACCTATTTGCACATTGCCACCAATCTCAACGCCATGGCTCGCATTTATGTAGGTAAAAGCGCCTATATCTGTCTTTTTACCTAGTTTCAAGCCTTTGACTCCTTGAACCATCCAATTCCATTTAGTGAGTTCTCCCTCCTCAACCACAGGAGGATTCCATTTAGCAAATCTATCACCCATTTTTGCACCTCAATAAGTCATCTTCTTCTGCAGTAATCCTTTGTCAAGACTGATATCTGCCAGTATCTTTGCAATCCTCGACCCAGTTTTACCATCGCCATAAGGATTCTTGCACTCCCTAAGCCCAGCAATGAACTTCTTATCATTTAGAGCCTTGTTGATTGCACTGGCAATATCTTTCCTATCATAGCCAGCATCAATAACATTATATGTTCTCTGCCTTCCTTCTTGCCTTGTTCCAATATTAACTACAGGCAACTTGAAAGATGCAGCTTCGATTATTCCCGAGCTTGAATTGCCAATCATCACAGAAGCGTATTTCATAAGCCCAAGGAAGGCTTCATGAGGAATATTCTTGAATATCTTTATCTTGGAATTATTAGCATATTCCTCTATAACTTTAATCATTGCTCTGCCACCAGCATCTGCATTGGGATAGGTAATAATCGCTTGTAATTTTGATAGAAGCACTGCCTCAATTGTTTCTTTCATCTGGTTTTTTGCTAGGCTAATCTCCTCTGTCACTGGGTGTTGGGTGATAATTGCGTATTTTTCATCAAGCTTTATTCCAAGAATTTTCTCAACTTCTTTTTTTGTGATTGCAAGTTTTCTTATCTCATCAAGCCCCGGAGCCCCAACAACATAGACGTGCTTTTTCTCCTGGCCCATCTTGATAATTCTTTCAGCGCTTTCACTCGTGGCAGGAAGGTGTATGTGGGCTAACTTGGTTATTGCATGCCTTGATGCTTCATCAACAGTAGAAGTAACATCTCCTCCATGAATGTGAGCTATTGGAATGCCAAGATAGACTCCAACAACTGCTGCTGCTAGCATCTCTCCTCTATCACCCAGCACTAGCAGCAAATCAGGCCTATTAGCAGGATCCTTAAATAACTCTGTTAGTTGGATTATAAGTTCTCCAATGAATTCTGACATAGCAGCCCTGTCATCACGCTTATAAGTTGCTTTTATCTCATGCACATCAAAGCCATCCCTTCTTATCTCGTCAATAGTTGTACCGAATTCTGGCATTAGGTGAATGCCTGTTGCTATGATTGATAGTTTTAGATTTGGGTGCTTTGCTATCTCAAATAATGTGTTCCTTATCAGGCCATAATCAGCCCTTGTTCCGCTAATGTATTTTATGTGGCGCTTTGTCATTTTTTGTTAAATTTTTTATCAAAAATCAAAGAATACCTCTTCATTAATGTTGAGGTTTTACTTTGCTTCTTTGATTTTTGGAACACTCAGAAATCATTGATTGATTTCTGGTGCGCAAAACATTAGTTTTGCTGATACTTCGGCCTTTAGGCCGAAGATATTTATTTAAGATAACTCCAATTCATGAGTGTGTCTTTCTTTATGTCTTTCTTTGCAGCCTTGCCAACAATCTTATAATACTCTCGCGGGTGTAACCCGTTGCCAGGCCTTTTTATTGTGAGCATATCTTCTGTTATGGTTGTTCCTTTCTTTATATCCTCTGCAGCAACAACGCTCTTTCGTGCAACAATCATCGTAGGAATTTCTGATGGCATTGGCTTTTTTATTCCATCACCCACTATCTCCATAGGAATCTTGAGCTCTGCTAGTATTTGATCAACACCCTTGTTTTGCTTTAGCATCTTCTCAACAAGCCTTAC
>DATEYH010000028.1:0-9040 GCA_035256305.1 Candidatus Nanoarchaeia archaeon | reverse complement strand
TGCTCGGCTTAGTGGTTCTAGGCATAGTGATGTGCACAAGCGTGGTGTCAGCCTACAGTTCATACGGCTATTACACCAGCCCCTACACGGGCTACACCTACCAACCAGCAAGGGTAGGAGGCTACTACGGAGCAAACAGAGTCTACATAATCGGGCTAAGGCCAGGAACCTATTACGACACGTCCTGTTACCAGTCAGCGCCAAGCATGTACTATGTGCCCTGTAGGTCAGGAGGGTTGTTCGGTAACTATGGCTATAGCAACTACGGTTACAGCAATTACGGTTATGGTAGCTATGGTAACTACTACGGCGGGTATAACACGCCTTATGTTTACCACGGGCCGCTTTAAGGATATTTTATTAAACTGTTAAGCCAATAGTTAAATAGGTGAAAAAATGGCTGAACATATTATTCAAATACCAACGAAAGGCTTTGTTGAGGCAAAAGAGTTTCCTAATAATGAGTTTCCTAATCATACATTGACTGAAACTTTGGCTAATTGCCAGGCTGATGGCAGGCATGCCTTGTTTATGCCTGAGATTGTTGATGCAAGGATTGCTCTGCCTAAGGATTCTAGGATTTGGCAGAATTGGTATTCTGCTCCTAGTGTGAGGGTTACAGGTAGGACTAGACAAGGTAATGCTGTTGTTGTTTATGCTCATGTGCCTAATTATTTTAGCAATCCGGAAAATATTAAGGCTTCTATAAATCAGGGCTTGAGAAATGGTGCTAGCAAAATACCTAATGAAGAGTTTCAGAGGCTTCTTGACCTTGAAGATGGTAAAAGCGTTTTTGTTGTTGATTACGAGGTTTTGAGAAATGCTAGCGACGGAGTAATTTCTACTAGTAAGGCTTTGAAGCATCCGCAGACAATTCCTTTCCTTGGTGGACAAGAGAGGGCTGAAGCTTATCTTGATAAGCATGAGAAGGTTTTTGGCAGGCAGATTGGTGTTTGGCATTCTGATGATTTAGCAGATAAGCCTTTAGGGCGTTTGCTCTTCGTGGGCAACGACTTCGACAGTTACCTCTATGGCGGCAACCTCTACTACTATGGGCGTTTCCTTGGGGTACGTGAGAACGTCGCCGAAGGCGGCGCGCGCCAAATAAAAGCACCAAGCCTGGAGCAAGTGTTAATAGTTTCAGACAAATATGTGCCTCAAACAGCTAAAGCAGAATTTGAGAAAGAACTAAGAAAACTTTACAAATAAAAAACTATTTTTTATTTCAACCTTTAAAATCGTGTCATCCAACATGAAGAGTGCAACCTTATTTCAAGGATTAATTCTAATCATATTATTTCTTGGTTTTTTCAGCTTTCTTTATGCCTACAACAGGCCAGCTTATTATGGCCAATACAATTACAGGTACAACTATAACTATGCCTATGACTCTAATTACGGCTATAATAGCTACGGTCACAATTACGGGCCTTATCCCATGCCAAGCACCTGCAGCTCATACTATGGCTGCGGTAACAATTATAACAGCTATATATACGTACATAATGCACTTGATTACATGTATTACAGCCAGCCCTGGCTATTAGAACCAAGGTACAGCGACAATAACCGGTGGTATGCAAGAGGCTCTTGGCCTCAGATGTTTTATTACTAGGAATATTTAACAACAGGAGGAGGTTTATTATTTGGAGGATGCAACATGAATGGGATTAAGATAGTGAGCCTCGAGCAAGCAAATCCCAACGACCCGCGAGGACCAATATATGAATGGTGCAAAGGCCTTCCTGGCAGGCAGCTGACTGTTTATGAAAGAATAAAAGGGATTCCCCTTGCTAACCATTACCATAAAGGAGAAGACCCTGCAAAAAACCCAGAGCTGCTTTTTTTAGCAAAGGGCGAGCTCGAGTTGGTGGCTTACAACAAGCAAGGCCAAAGGTTTGAGGCAAGGGTTCGGGAAGGGCATGAGATAATAATAAGTCCCTATGTCTTGCACACCCTTAAAACCATAACAGATATCATCTTGCTAGAATACCGCTCAACTGTTTTTGACAGGGCAAAGCCAGACACTTATCTTTCAACACTAGAGGAGTTTCTTCTTAAATAAATATTTTTAAACCCTTTTAAATCCCTGTATAAAATGATAATCCTTGTTGACTTGGATGATGTGCTTGCTGATTTTGAGAAAAGCTTTCTTGATAATTGGAGGAAAAAGCATCCTGACAAGCTTTATGTCCCTCTTGAGGAAAGAACAACTTTCAAAGTGCATAAGCAGTACCCTCCTGAACTAAAGCCCTTGGTGCAGGAAATTTATTGTGCTCCGGGGTTTTACAGGAACCTGCCTTTAATAAAGGGAGGGAAAGAAGCAATTCAGGAGATGAGGCAAAAAGAGCATGATGTTTTTCTTTGCACTAGCCCCTTGTCAAGCTATGAGAACTGCGTGCTTGAGAAATATAAATGGACTGAAGAGCGCCTTGGAGAAGATTGGGTTCAGAGGTTGATAATAACCAAGGACAAGGCTCTGGTTAGGGGAGACATTTTAATTGATGATAACCCCTATCCCAAAGGAATTCTTATCCCAACTTGGGAACACATAATTTATGATTTCCCTTACAACAGACATGTTGAAGGCAAAAGAAGGATAACCTGGCAGAACTGGAAGGAAGTCTTGAAATTATGATTGATTATAATTATTAATGAGAATTCTTATTTGCTATTAATCAGCACAAACTTCGCCAATAACGCTTCTAGCTGGATGAACTCGTCGCTGCCTTCCACCATCCTGAACTCTGCCTCTCCGCATTCCTTAACCATTTCAAGCTTCTTCCTGTTATCAACCTTCTCCAGCTTCCAGATTTCTTGCTGCACCTGCTTTATAACATCAAGCCCTGCAAGCCCGTGATTAAGCATGGTCTCGAGCAGCTTGTCTTTGGCATTGAGAAAAGAGCCTTGGACGCATAATTCAAGGACATCGTTTATCTCCTTTGGCTCTGCAGCGCTTGCAATGCTGTAAATAAGCTCTTCTGTTATCTTGTCCTTTATTGCTGCGCTGCTTTGCATTATGTTCTCAAGCTTTCTGCAGTCTCCCTCGCTAATCTCAAACAAGGATTCCTTTGCCTTGGCATCGATGTGAAGCTCTTCTGCCTTGGCTATTTTATCGATTATCTTGTAAATATCTTCCTTTGGCAAGGGTTTGAACCTGAACACGCTGCACCTTGACTGTATTGGATCAATGATTTTTGATGAATAATTACAGCTAAGGATGAACCTGCAGGTCTGGGTGTAGTTCTCCATGGTTCTTCTGAGAGCCTGCTGGGCATCCTTGGTTAGTGCGTCGCACTCATCAAGATAAATAATCTTGAAAGGAAAATCTCCAATAGCTCTTGTCCTTGCAAAGTCCTTGACCTTTACCCTGATAACATCAATGCCTCTTTCGTCGCTGGCATTAAGCTCAAGAAAATTCTCATGCCATCTGTCGCCAAAGAGTTTCCTTGCAACTACCAGTGAGAGAGTTGTCTTGCCAACACCAGCAGGTCCTGCGAACAAGAGGTGGGGCATGTTTTTCTTCTTAACAAAAGCTTCTACTCGCTTGACAATCTCATCCTGCCCCTTTACCTCGTCAAAATCCTGAGGCCTGTACTTCTCTGTCCAGATTGCAAAATTATCTTCTTTCTCTTCTTTCATAAGGAAAAACAAGAATAAGAAGGTGTTTAAAAAAGTTGTGCTGTTATTAAGTTGCTCTTAAGTTCAGCATTTTCAGTATTCTGCATGCTCTGTCCTTTTGATTATCTCTTCTTGGAGAGAAGTTGACAAGTCAACAAAGTAATCGCTGTAGCCAGCCACCCTGACTATTAAGTCCCTGTATTTTTCAGGCTCTAGCTGAGCTTTTCTAAGAGTGTCAGCAGTCACCACATTGAACTGGATGTGATGGCCGTCCATTGCAAAGTAACCTCGCACTAGCTTTGCTAGCTTGTCAAGCCTTTCCTCGCCTTCAAGCAGGCTTGGAGTGAATTTCTGATTGAGCAAGGTGCCTCCTGTGCGCACATGGTCCATCTTTGCTGCTGATTTCAGAACAGCTGTCGGTCCTTGCCTGTCTGCTCCCTGAACAGGAGATATTCCCTCTGACAATGGCTCTCCTGCTTTTCTTCCATCAGGCAGTGCTCCTGTTACTTCTCCAAAATACACGTACACAGTCGTGGGCAGCATGTTAATCCTGTAGCTACCTCCTTTCATATTTGGCCTGTTATCGACTGCTCGGTAATATGTTTCAAAGATTTTCTGCATTATGCTGTCTGCGTAATCATTATCATTGCCATACTTAGGAGTCTTGTTCCAGAAAACTTGCCTAAGCTCTTCAGAACCTGCAAAATTGTTCTTCAACGCACTCATCATCGCTTCCATGCTGATTTTTTTATTGCCAAAAAACATTTTGTTTTTTGGCCCAACAGAATTTTTTCTGTTGATGTCAAACACATTGTATTTTATTGATGCCAAGGCATCAGTAATGCTTCCTATCCCGACTCCTTGGATATAGTTAGTGTTATACCTTGCTCCTCCTTCATGATAATCTTTGCCCTTTTTTATGCAGTCGTCCACGAGCAAGGACAAGAAAGGAGTGGGCATTTGCTCTGCATAAATCTTCTCAATAATGTCGTTGCCCCTGACCTTGATATCAACGAAATGATTGACTTGTTTTTTATACGCCTCTAATAGCGCGTCAAAGTTCTTAAAGCCAGCAGGATCGCCTGTCCTTAGCCCTATTCTTTTTCCTGTTCTCGGGTCTGCGCCATTGTTCAAGGCTATCTCAAGAATCTTCGGCAGGTTAAAGTAGCCTGTGAGGATGTAGGCTTCCTTACCAAAGGCTCCTGTCTCTACGCAGCCACTTGCCCCTCCATTCCTAGCATCCTCTATGCTCTTGCCCTGCCTTAGCATCTCCTGGACTATGGCATCAGTATTAAAAACTGAGGGCTGGCCAAATCCTGTCTTTATAATCTTTAATGCTCTTTTCAAAAAATTCTCCGGAGTCTTCTTGCTTATCTGCACCATTGAGCTTGGTTGGAGCAACCTCATCTCCTCGATAACTTCCAGTATTTTGAAAGACAGAGGATTAACACCATCAGAACCGTCCTCCTTTACCCCTCCAACATTGATGAGGCAGAAGTCAGTGTAAGTCCCGCTCTCCTTTGCAGTCACCCCCACCTTTGGAGGCGCTGGCTGGTTATTGAATTTAATCCAGAAAGCCTGGAGAAGCTCTGTTGCCTTTTCCTCTGTAAGAGTCCTGTCTTTTAGCTCTTTTTCATAGAACGGCCACAGATGCTGGTCTAGCCTGCCGGGGTTGAATGAATCCCAGGTGTTAAGCTCAGTAATTACTCCCAGGTGCACGAACCAGTAATACTGCAATGCCTCGTAAAAATTCCTGGGAGCAAGCATGGGAACTCTATTACACACATCAACTATTTTTTCCAGCTCTGCTTTTCTCTCTGGATTAGTTTCCTTTTCAGCTAGTTCCTTTGCCTTCTCAGCGTGCCTATGAGCATAAGCCATTAGCGCATCAGCTGCTATGCCCATTGCAGTTAACTCTGCTCGCTTTTTGTAAGCTTCATCATCATTCATGAAGTCAAGGCTTTCCTTGCTCTTTCTTACCTCCTTCTTGAATTCAAGCATTCCTTTCTTGTAAATCTTGTTATCAAGCACTGTATGGCCAGGAGCTCTCTGCTCCATGAACTCTGTGAAGATGCCTGCTTCATAAGCATTCTTCCACTCCCCAGGCATTTCTTTGAAAATCTTCTCCCTGATTGTTTTTCCCTTCCAATAAGGCAGGATTTCTTCCTCGTAAATCTTCATGGTTCCCTCGTCAACCTTGAAAGAGGTTTTTGGCCTGGAATTAAGAATCACAAGATCTTCTAGGCTATGAGCCGTGAGCTCAGGATAAGTAGGAGTTGCTTTTGGAGCAGAGCCTCGCTCACCAACAATGAGTTCGCCTTCATTAATGCAAATCGTTTTGTTCTCAAGAATATGCCTAAAGGCAATAGCTCTTTTCACAGGAACAGCAAGGTTGTCAGATTCGTGCTTTTTGTAAAAATCAGTTATCAGGATAGCTCTTTCAGGGTCAATATAAGGTTTTGCTTCCAGGCTTTGCTGCCTTAATTTTCTTATGCGCTCATTCATGCTCTCACCTATCTTTTGGCTTTGAAAACCCGTTATCAAATAAAAATGTTATGAAAAATAATGCAAGAAAGAGTAATAATTTAAAATAATTTAGACAATATCCTCCTCAGCCACTACCATGAAGTCTCCAACAGCAATTACAGCGCTGAAGGGTATCAGCAGCTCGCCTTCCTTGCTCTTCTCAAGCTCTAATCTCTCAGTATAGCTGGTAGGGTTCTTAAGCACCATGTGAATGAGCTCACCAGAGCCAGTCTCAAAGACTATGTCTCCTACTTCCCCAAACCTTTTTCCTGTCTTAGAAACAACAGTTTTGCCGATTAACTGCTTTGAAAACTTCTTATCTTCATCAGCCATAATTATCCCTCCTATAGTTTATCATGAAAAAGCTTATTACCTATTGAGTTTGTTCCGATATATAAAGTTTTTGCTCAGAAACCACTTTGAAGGTAAGATTTAAATAATACCCCTCCAATAAAAGTATCATGGCCACCTGGTATGAGCAGCTAGGCTTTAAGGAGAACCCTTTGGATGTGAGGCCCAGTCCCTTACTCGTAGGCTTGGAGCGCCAGGAAGAGCAGCTCGTTAATCACATACTCAAGGGAGAAATCTGTTTTCTCAATGGCTTGACAGGAAGCGGTAAGTCATCTCTGCTTCTGAGAGTGCAGAAGAACCTCAAGAATCATGCCTTTGTCTATCTGGATGCCCAGGAGTTGCCCAAGAGCTTCAACCTCGAAGAAGAGATTAAGAGCAAGAGGAACTTTTTTGACAGGATAACCTTTAAGCAGTATCCTTCAAAGACTCCTGTGCTTATTATTGATGAGTTCCAGGCAACAGACAAGAACCTTATCCTTGAAGCCAGGGCTAAGTGGGAGAATCCTGAGGAAAAAAGAATAAAGAGCATTATCATAGCCCAGATAAGCAAGTACCTTAAGAACGTGACTCCTGCTTTCAAGGAGCGCCTTGGCAGCAGGATTATTGAGCTTCCAACCCTTGATGATGAAGAGATGAAAGATATAATAAAGCTAAGGCTCCAGATAAGAGGAACTAATTACTATAACAAGCTTCACAATGAAGCCCTTAACCTGCTTGTGGCTTGCGCAGACGGAAACCCAAGAAAGCTCCTCGAATACACAGACATGCTCTTTGACTTTCACTACAGGAAATTCAAGGACAATAACCCTTTGCTTGTCAACAAGACCTACATGGTGACTTATTGGGGAGCAAAAGAGATCCTTGAGCTGAACAAGGTTAATGTTAATGCCTATGTCTATCTTGAGAAGGAGGACAAGAAGCGCAGGATGGAGGCGTTTGAGAAGAGGTACAGCAAGGATGAGCAGGACTGGCTAATCTTCCTGATGACAGGCTCAAAAACAATTGATGAGATGTGTAAGGAGTTCAAGGTTTCTGAATCAACAGCATCCTCAAGGATTAGGGATTTGAAAATCAGAGGAGCAATTGTAAGAGCAGGCAAGAAAAACAAGAAGCAGCTCTGGCAGGCAAGCCCGCATGTCAAGAGGCTAAGGGTCAGGGTTTAAGACATTTCTGCACTATAAACTTTAAACTATAAATCTTCGGTAATTGCCTTGTAAATCTTATTGTAAGCTTCTGCATTTTTAGGCCTGAACGTTGCATAATAATTGTTCAGCCTGTTAAAGGATTTTTCTCCTACGCAAAGCCGGGAATAATCCAAGAGGTTGTCTAATATTTTTTCAATTGAGCGCACGTCCTGCTCTTGGTTTCTGATGATGCTAGTTATTTCCCTGCTTATTGAGGGCATGCTCTTAACCATGTCCTGCCTCACTTCCCTCGTCATTTTCATAAGGTCAGCGTATGTTTTCATTTTTCATGTTAAGCCTTTAAACTCGCTATTTGAAATAAGCATTCAGCACGTATTGCTGTGTTCAGAATCTTTGATTCTGACACGCAATATGTTTTGCCTTACTTAAAATAAGCGTTCAAAACATATTGCTGCACCATCCTGTGAGTGTTGAAGAATGAGCCGTTAATGGCTATGGCGTGCTTCATCATCTCCACCCATTTGTCTCTTTCATCATAAAACCTTGGGATGATTATGTACTCAAGCTTGGTATACATGTCCTCAACATCCTCTTCATGAACATTTTCTTTTGAAATATCTGGATGCACTCCTATGCTCCAGCCAGTCACATTCTCAATATGCCCCTCAAGCCACCAGCCGTCCAGGACTGAGAAATGTAATACTCCATTGTGGGCTGCTTTCATTCCAGAAGTGCCTGAAGCCTCATGAGGCCTTTGCGGAGTGTTAAGCCACAAGTCCACTCCTGAAACAAGAAGCTTTGCAATGCTGATGTCATAATTCTTTACATAGCACACCTTAATCTTATGGCTTACCTCTTTCATTTTAGTGATTATGCTTTTAATCAGCTCTTTACCAGCAGCATCTCTTGGATGAGCCTTGCCCGCGTATATTATCTGTATGCCTTTGGACTTTTCTGCTATTTTTAGGAGCCGGTTTACATCTGTTAAGAGCATATCACCTCTCTTGTAAGTGGCTGCTCTCCTTGCAAAGCCAATAGTGAAAGTATCCTTGTCCATGCGCACATGGTAATTCTTGTTAACAAACCTGATTAGCTGCTCCTTGGCTCTCTGGTGAGCATTCCAGATATCCTCCTTTGGAATTCCTAGGACATATCTCAGGCTGAAAGGGTCATACTCCCAGCCGGGAAGATAGTTGTTGAATAATCTCCTAAAAGGCTCTGAAGTCCAGAAATGAGAATGAACACCATTAGTTATTGATTCTATCTGGTAGCCAGGGAACATGCTCCGGGATACTTCTCCGTGCTTCTTTGCAACTCCGTTAATGAACTCGCTGAACCTAAGCCCCAGATAAGTCATATTGAGCTTGTCATTGAAAAAAACCTCTTTCCTTATCTTA
>DATEYH010000027.1:0-2108 GCA_035256305.1 Candidatus Nanoarchaeia archaeon | reverse complement strand
TAAGATAAGGAAAGAGGTTTTTTTCAATGACAAGCTCAATATGA
This sequence comes from Candidatus Nanoarchaeia archaeon, assembly GCA_035256305.1. Taxonomy (GTDB): domain Archaea; phylum Nanobdellota; class Nanobdellia; order Woesearchaeales; family SM23-78; genus SM23-78. The sequence continues at coordinate 2,064 of DATEYH010000027.1, read as the reverse complement.
CTTATCTGGGGCTTAGGTTCAGCGAGTTCATTAACGGAGTTGCAAAGAAGCACGGAGAAGTATCCCGGAGCATGTTCCCTGGCTACCAGATAGAATCCATAACCAATGGCGTTCATTCTTATTTCTGGACTTCAGAGCCTTTTAGAAAATTATTCAACAGCTACCTCCCTGGTTGGGAATACGACCCATTCAGCCTGAGATACGTGCTCGGCATACCCAAAGAAGAGATCTGGTTGGCTCACCAGAGAACCAAGGAGCAGCTAATCAGGTTTGTTAACAAGAACTACCATGTGCGCATGGACAAGGACACTTTTACAATTGGCTTTGCAAGGAGAGCAGCTACTTACAAGAGAGGGGATATGCTCTTAACAGATGTGAACCGACTCCTAAAAATAGCAGAAAAGTCCAAAGGCATACAGATAATATATGCAGGCAAAGCTCACCCAAGAGATACTGCTGGTAAAGAGCTGATTAAGAACATAATCACGAAAATGAAAGAGGTAAGCCATAAGATTAGGGTGTGCTATGTAAAGAATTATGATATCGGCGTTGCAAAGCTCCTTGTCTCAGGAGTGGACTTGTGGCTTAACACCCCGCAAAGGCCTCATGAGGCTTCAGGCACTTCTGGGATGAAAGCAGCTCATAATGGAGTTCTGCATTTCTCAGTCCTAGACGGCTGGTGGCTTGAGGGGCATATTGAGAATGTGACTGGCTGGAGCATAGGCATGCATCCAGACATTTCAAAAGAAAATATTCATGAAGAGGATGTTGAGGACATGTACACCAAGCTCGAGTACATAATCATTCCCAGGTTTTACGAGGAAAGGGATAAGTGGGTGGAGATGATGAAGCACGCCATAGCTATTAACGGCTCATTCTTCAACACCCACAGGATGGTGCAGCAGTACGTGCTCAATGCTTATTTCAAGTAGGGAAAATAAATGTCTAATGAGGATAAACATGAAAACATACGCTGACCTTATGAAAATGGCGAAGGAAGTGAGGCAGGACATGGTTAAGAGCATGCCCTCAATAAGCAGAGAAATAACTCGCATAATCAGGAGCAATGAGCAAAATGTTAGTGAAATTGAAAAGATATTAGATAATCTTTTGGATTATTCCCAGCTTTGCGTAGGAGAAAAATCCTTTAACAGGCTGAACAACTATTATGCATCCTTTAATCCTGAGAATGCTGCGAAGTATGATAAGATTTACAAGACAATTACCGAAGATTTATAGTGTAAATGCTAGTTTAAAGAGTTATAATTCAGAAATATCTTAAACCCTAACCCTTAATCTCTTAACATGTGGGCTGGCCTGCCAGAGCTGCTTCTTATTCTTCTTGCCTGCTCTTACAACTGCTCCTCTGATTTTCAAGTCTCTAATCCTTGAAGAGGCTGTTGATTCAGAAACCTTGAACTCCTTGCACATCTCATCAATTGTTTTTGATCCTGTCATCATAAAGATTAGCCAGTCCTGCTCATCCTTGCTGTACCTCTTCTCAAACGCCTCCATTCTGCGCTTCTTGTCCTCCTTCTCAAGATAGACATAAGCATTAACATTAACCTTGTTCAGCTCAAGAATCTCTTTTGCTCCCCAGTAAGTTACCATGTAGGTCTTGTTAACAAGCAAAGGGTTATTGTCCTTGAATTTCCTGTAGTGAAAGTCAAAGAGCATGTCTGTGTATTCGAGGAGCTTTCTTGGGTTTCCGTCTGCGCAAGCCACAAGCAGGTTAAGGGCTTCGTTGTGCAGCTTGTTATAGTAATTTGTTCCTCTTATCTGGAGCCTTAGCTTTAGTATGTCTTTCATCTCTTCATCATCAAGGGTTGGAAGCTCAATAATTCTGCTGCCAAGGCGCTCCTTGAAAGCAGGAGTCACGTTCTTAAGGTACTTGCTTATCTGGGCTATGATAATGCTCTTTATTCTTTTCTCCTCAGGATTCTCCCACTTAGCTCTGGCTTCAAGGATAAGGTTCTTGTCTGTTGCCTGGAACTCATCAATAATAAGCACAGGAGTCTTTGAAGGGTATTGCTTGAAGGTTATCCTGTCAAAAAAGTTCCTCTT
>DATEYH010000026.1:0-7535 GCA_035256305.1 Candidatus Nanoarchaeia archaeon | reverse complement strand
TACTTTATCCTCTTCTCCGTAGAAATTCTTGTATTCTGCTTTCAGGATTTGAATGCTTAAGTTATATTTTGCCTGTGATTTCTCAGCCATGAGCTGGTAAGGGTCATTGCTTTTAATCACTTCCAGCATTTCGTCCTCATTTAGCTCTGCTCCAATGGTTTGGTTGAGCGGCTTCTTAATCGCTTCTGGCGTGAAAAAGAAAACCTTGTAATTGCTTTTTAAAATATCCTCATACTTTTTATTCTTGAATTTGGCCTCTAATTCCTCGATCTCCTCGGACGTGAAATAATCAAAGCTGTCCAGGGTCAGGGTAAGGTTATTTAAGGGTTTAAGCGTGACGCCGGTGTAAAGCCTTTTACCTTCGTAGAGAAAGAAAGTGTTGTTGTTCTGCTTTAAGCCTGCTTTCAAATTTTCCATGTCCTGATAGACAAGGGCAGTTAGTATTATGAGGATTAATAACAGAAACACCATGAGCTGGGTTATGGCTTTGAGCCCAGCACTGAAAAACTTGGCAACAAAGTATATTATGCCCAGCCCCAATATAACAAAAACCAGGATTATTATCTCCAAACTCCCACTCTCACCGTTTCTTTTTTCTATTCTTCTCAACAATATTCCTTATTTTTTATAAATCTTTGGTATTACTTAGCTTATTGTCTTGATCTTTGCATGGCTGCAAAGCTCTTTCAGCACGCACTCATTGCACAAGGGCTTTTTCCTGCAAAGCCTCTTGGCATGCTCCACTAGCAAGGCGTGGTATTCCTTGAACACATCAGCATCTTTTTCCATGCTCTCACGAAATAATTTTTGCAGATCATCATAGGCAGCCTTCTCCTTGCAAAAGCCAAGCCTTGAGAATATCCTCTTGGTGTAAGCATCAACCACAAAGAAAGGTTGCTCATAAGCATAAAGCAGTATTGAATCAGCAGTTTCAGGCCCAACTCCCCAGACAGACAATAGGTTTTTCCTGTTTATCGGCTTTTTAGAGTCAAGAAAGCTGATAATTGCCTTTATCTTCTTGGCTTTCTGGTTGTAATAACCTGCAGGCCTGATTAATTCTCCCAGCTTTTTAGCTGGCAATAATTTAAGCTTATTCTTTGCTAATAAATTCCTCTTGTTTAGTTCAATAATTGCTTTCTCAACATTCTTCCAGCTAGTGTTCTGGGTCAGGATAGCGCCGATTATTATTTCGAATTTCCTCTGCTCGGTGTCAGGCTTCTCTCCTTTGTGCTCAGGAATGAACTTGTTCTTTTCAGTCAGGGGCCACCAGCCCTGAGGGCCGTAGGCTTTGAATAGTTTCAAATAGATCTGCTTTAGCCTGTTCATTTTACCCATTACCTTACAAATAATGTTGTATCTTCTGCCATGCAAGAATTCTTTTCTCAGATTCCCTTCGATTAGCCCCACTTGATGATGGCAGAATGATAGTTTGGTAGCCTGCCTTTTTAAAAACATCTTCATACTCGCCGGCTTTTTTTCCGTTGAGAGCAATCAGTTTAAGCTTTGGAGATTTCTTTCTTAGAATAGAGAAATCATTTAATTTTTCGTTTTGTATTCTTTCATCTATGCTGCCCTTTCTTGAGGCGTATTTTAGGATGTCCCATAGCCCTATGCTGTGCTTTCGTAACGTTGCCACACGAGAAGAATAATCCATCAAAGACACCTCCTCACTGAGGGCGGAGTCTATGAGTTTCCAGAAGTCGTTCATGGGATTGGCATAATACTTGCCTGCGCTGATTGACTTATCGCTAGGCAGACTTCCCATAATTAATACTTTTGTTTCCTGGTCCAGAATCGGTTCAAGCCCTTTTTTTCTCATTTTTAGAAGAGAATTATAAGCTCTTTTAATATCTTTTCACTTTTAAATATTCTTTTCAAAGCTTCATCCTGTTAAATGCCCATGTTCCGACAAGAATCAATCCTATGTCAAATCCAAGAACAATCGCAAAATTAGAGAGGAACGACATTGAGGATGAATGAATGATAATGCTTCTTAACCCATCAACAGCATAGGTCGCAGGATTGATGTGCGTGAGCACCTGCATCCAGTGCGGAAGATTGTCCAAGGGATAGAGCGCTCCTGACAGTAGAAACAAGGGATAGACTACAAAGCTCGCAACAAGCCCGAACCCCTCTGGGCTTTCCATGAACGAGCCGATAATCAAGCCAAGGCTCACCAGGCCTATTGCAAGGGCAAAAAGCATAATGATTGTGAGCAGAACGCTAGCGAATGTAAAGGGAACGCCGAGGATGATTCCAATAACAAGCAGCAGGGTTGCCTGCACTAAAGCATCAGTCATGCACCCAACAACCTTGCCAAAAAAAATAGTTGTTCTTGAGAGAGGAGTTATTAAAACTCCTTTCAGGAAATCAACCTTCTTATCCCAGACAAGATAGGCTCCGTTGAACAGTGAGCTGAAGATTATGGTCATTGCCAGGAAGCCTGGGAAGATGAAGTGCTGATAATTGCCAGGGACAGTAGCGATTGAGCCAATCCCTTCTCCGAAGATAAAATACCAGAATAGCGGCAGGAATAGCGCAGAGATAAGCCTGCTCTTCTCGCGCAGGAAAACCTTTACCTCGCGATACCAAATTGCGTATATTCCTTTTACGATCTTCCTGACATTACTTGAATTTTCATTCATATTTTTTACTCAAATTTATTCATTCACTCATCTTTTCTGTGTTGACCTTTCAACAGTTAGCAAGTGCTGCCATGCATCCCCTTCCTCCTCCCTGATTTCCCTTCCTGTATATTTGAGGAAGACATCGTTCAGGTCAGGGGAGTGGGATTCGACATAATCCACCTCGCCAGCAGCCTGCAGCAGTTTGGGAAGGTTCTTTGCCGAGTTCTCAACTGATAGCCTGAGGTAGCCATTTGATTTCTCGATTTTCCGGACAAAAGGAAGCTTCCTTAGACTATCAATATGCAGGTTTTTTCCTTTGATGCACACAAAATCGCTTTTCATTGCGCGCTTGAGGTTTTCAGGAGAATCCAAGGCAATAATCTTGCCGTGGTCTATGATGGCTATCCTGTTGCAAAGGTTTTCTGCCTCTTCCATGTAATGAGTGGTTAATATAATCGTCATGTTCATCTTCTTTGCAAGCCCCTCAATATACTCCCACATGCGCTTCCTTGTCTGCGGGTCAAGCCCAAGCGTTGGCTCATCCAGGAACAGGATTTCTGGCTGGTGAAGCAAGCCTCTTGCTATTTCCATTCTTCTCCTCATTCCTCCAGAATACTTCTTGACAATGTCCTTTTTCCTCTCATTCAGGTCAACAAGCCCTAGCACATGCTCTATTTTCTGATTAATGTCTCTCATAGGCACATCGTACATGAGCGCGTGCAGCTTCAGGTTCTCATAGCCAGTAAGCAGCTCATCAGAGCTCGGGTCCTGGAAAACCATGCCTATAGACTCCCTAACCTTTGCTGGTTGAGTAAGAACATCAAACCCATTAACAGTTGCCTTTCCAGAAGTTGGCTTGAGCAAGGTGGAAAGCATGAGCAAGGTCGTGGTCTTGCCTGCGCCGTTGGGGCCTAATAATCCAAAGATTTCTCCCTTTTTTATAGATAGATTTATCTTGTCAACAGCGACTAGCTTGTCATACTTTTTTGTGAGATTAGTTATCTTGATGGCGTCCATTCGTGCTGAGAAATATTTGCTATTTTTAAAGTTTAAGAAAGCATCATCAGAAATAGATTTTAAATACCTTTTTTTAAAATTTTTACCTTGCTTTCAGGATGCGTTCAAAAAGTCGCCACAGCTCACAGCACCAGCAGCATCTAAGCATTTCGCGAAGATCATCTCCTCGGCTGTTTAGCCGGGGGTCGCCACCTTCGGGGTGGCTAAGGCGGCTTTTTACAAGATTTTGAATACATCCCCCTGCTTTCAGCAATATTTATATATCAATTTTGCATGGATTAAGGTATAATGGCTTCCGGAGGAGGATTTGGTGATGTTATTCTGCAAATTGTCGCAATTATAGTCGGAGCCTTATGTTATCGCTTAGGATTTTCATTGCTTAAGAAGAAGAGAATCATCCAGAACACTCCAACTTCTAAGATTCGCTCGCTAGCCATGGGCAAGGTTGAGGTTAATGGCGAGGTTGTGCCTGCAAAAGAAGAATTGCTAAAAAGCCCTTTGTCTGGCAAGGATTGTGTTTATTATCATTATACCATTGAAAAACAGGTTAAGAGAGGAAAAATCTCCAGCTGGGAGCTTTTGGCAAGAGGCGGCAATAAGACTGATTTTTATATTAAGGATGATACTGGTAAAGTCCTGATTAACCCCTCGGGCGCGGATATCCAGTTAAAAGAAAGCTTTAGCTTTGACTGCAGCTTTTTTGACTGTTTCAGAAGGACTCCGCTCGCTGTCAAGCAGCTTTTTGTTAAGCATAATCTTACTTCCTATGACAATTTCTTCGGCAAGTTCAATGGACTTCGCGTACTTGAATATGTAATTGAGCCTAAAGCCAGGCTTTACATAATGGGCACTGCAGAGGATAATCCTTCTGTAGAAGAAGCAACCGCCCAGGATGGAATTTCAGATATAATCATTACAACAAGCAAGTCTGGCGATCCATACGTCATTTCCGACTCACCAGAAAAGAAAATAATCAGCAATTACAGATATTATATTTTCTTTGCCTTTTTTGTTGGCACAGTATTTATTTTCTTCGCCCTTTCAGGTTTACTGAGTATTCTTTTTGACATCTGAAATTTCTGACATCGGACATATCAATCAGAAGTCATTCATCAGGAATCATTTAGCGTTGTCACTGTTTCAAAAACATTTAAATAAATGCATATCAACTAAAACTACATGCAAGGCTTTTCATCCCTAGAAAACTTTTTTTCTCTAGTAATATTTTGTGCCCTTCTTTTTGTTGCAGGCATAGGACTTTTTTTCTTGGGATTTCAAAAGCTTCGACTCAAGCGGTTCATTGAGACAACCCCTACTTCCAAGGTTCGCTCGCTTGCCATGGGTCGCGTTGAGATTTACGGTGAGGTGGTTCCTGCCAAGAAGAAGGTTCTGAAAAGTCCTTTGACAGGAAAGGATTGTGTTTATTATTTTTACACTATAGAAGAGTACAGAAAGAAGTCAAATAATAAGAGCGGATGGGTCCTGGTTGATATTTGGGCAGAAAGCATTCCGTTCTTTCTCAAAGATGAAACTGGGAATGTTCTTGTCGATTCAAACGGCGCAAGAATAAACATTCCTGATGATTTCAATCAAAGATATGAATCAGCTGATTTGCTACCTGAGAAAATCATGGCATTCCTTTTTTCCGAAAGGTCTAGACCAGTGCAAGATTATGATAAGGTTCCTGCTGATGTAAAGGCGTTTCTACAGTGCATAAGAATAAATTATCAAGTTAATCTACAAGAATCTGGTAAGCCTCTTAGGTTCAAAGAACGTGTGATTGTGCCTGGCGACAAGCTTTACATCCTAGGTTATGCTGGCAATAATCCTCATTTGGAGGAAGGCGCTGCCAAGGATAATGTAGAAGGCATAATGATACAGAAAGGCAACATAAAAGACCTTTATTTCATCTCAGACAAGCCAGAGAAGGAAGTTCTCAAGAAGATGAAATGGTCTTGGATTGGTTGGCTTGCTGGCGGAAGCCTCCTTATGCTTGTTGCCATAACCGTCTTTATGGTATCGACCAATACCTTTTAACCTTATCTATATCACTTTTCAAAAACATTTAAATAAAGAATTGTTTATTTGGAAAAGTCATGGGAGACCTTGAGGCGCTGTTTTACTGCTTTGTTGCAATTGTTATTGGTATCACTCTCTTTGTAGGCGGATTCAAAAGCCTTAGGCAGAAGCGCTTAATAGAAAGCACTCCTACGTCTAAGGTTCGCTCAATTGCCATGGGCCTTGTTGAGGTTTATGGCGAGGTTGTGCCTGCTAAGAAGAAGCTTCTTAAGAGCCCTTTGACAGGCAAGGATTGCGTTTATTACAAATACCAGGTGGAGGAGTACCGCCGCTCAGGCAAGAGCAGCAGATGGGTGGTTATTGACAGTTTTCAGGAGGGAACGCATTTCTTCCTTAAGGATGACACTGGCTGTGTCCTTGTTGAGCCTGCAGGCGCAAACGTTGACATCCCAGCGGACTTCACCTGCCGCTCAGGAGCTGGTCGTGTTATTCCGGATAGTGTAAAGGGCTTCATGACAAAGAAGAATCTTCCTTACAAATCCGGGATGTTCTTTAGCAAGGAATTAAAGTTCACAGAATACCTCATTGAGCCCAAAGACAAGCTCTATATCATGGGAACTGCTGGCGATAATCCCTTTGTAGAGGAAGCCACTGGCAAGGAGAATGTGGAGGACATAATGATACAGAAAGGCAAGCATGAGAAAATCTATTACATTTCTGACAAGCCTGAGAAGGATATTTTGAAAAAGTTTAAATGGGCAGTGATAGGAGGGCTTTTCGGTGGAGGAGCATTGATTGTGCTTGGGTTAGCAGGAATATTTATATACTTCGGAGTGTTTTAACTCAAGAATAAGCTTAAGAATAATAACTTAAAAGGAGGGTGATGTAATATGGCGTGGGGCGCTTTGATTGTGGTTGCAGTGCTAGTAATTCTTTTTGTCATAGGAATAATAGGCTTTTTTGTTTCTATCTATAACAGCCTTATCAGGCTGAAGAATGATATCAAGAAGGCCTGGGCTAACATTGATGTATTGCTCAAGCAGAGAACAGATGAGCTGCCAAAGCTAATCGCCACTGTGAAGGGCTACATGAAGCATGAGAGGGAGACTCTTGAGGCGCTCACCAGGGCAAGGACTGATTTCATGAATGCCAAGACTTTTAAGGAGAAGGCTGCGGCTGATAATGTGATTAGCGGCGCGCTCAAAACCATTTTTGCTGTTGCTGAGAACTACCCTAACCTAAAGGCTAATGAGAGTTTCATGCAGCTCCAGGGCAGGATTAGCGGCTTGGAGAACGAGCTGGCTGACAGGAGGGAGTTCTATAACGATAGCGTGAACACTTACAACATAAGGATACACTCCTTCCCTGACATGATAGTTGCAGGCATGATGCATTACAAGGACGAGGAGATGTTCAAGGTAGCAGAGGCAGACAAGAAGGATGTTGAAGTGAAGTTCTAGGCATTGCTTTTTCTTATTTTTTCTTTGTTTTTTTTGGCTCAAATCAAAAACTTTATATACTAGTTATGAATACTTATTCATTATCGGTTTTGAATTTATATTCGATTCCGAGAGAAAATAATAAAAATTTAGGAGGTGAAAATTATGCCAGGACAAGATGGAACAGGATCTTTGGGGCGAGGACCCTTAACAGGCAGAGGATTTGGACCCTGCGGAAGAGGCCTAGGGTGGAGAAGGGGCTTTGGAAGAGGCTTTGGCTGGAATGAGCCAGTAGAGCTAAGCAATGAAGAGCAGAAGAAGATACTTGAAGCAGAGAAGGTAGCAATAGATAAAAGGCTTGAAGAGTTAAAGTAAGCAGGAGGTGAGAAAATGCCAGATAACGATGGAAGAGGGCCGAGATGGCTTTACTCGA
>DATEYH010000025.1:0-3996 GCA_035256305.1 Candidatus Nanoarchaeia archaeon | reverse complement strand
AAAAGCCAGAATTTTATGTTCTGAATAAAAAGATGGGCTGGAGGAGATTTGAACTCCTGACACCACGGTTTCCAGTGGCAAAAAGCAACGGTCTTTGTCGCTTCGCGCCAAACTTCAGCCGTGTGCTCTCCTTAGACGAGTTTTCTCTCAGTCTGAGCTACCAGCCCAACCTTTTTGCGAAAAGGTTCAACAAAAGCTTTTCTTTTGTGCGCCAAAAATCTTTGATTTTTGAGCGGATCAAAAAGCTTAAGGAGGATATTCACTTCGTGAAATCCTCCGAACCACCAACCTTGTCGTTCGTAGCACTTGAAACTAAAGGATTATTTATAAATCTTTTCCAGAAGTTGCTAGAAGCCTTTGCGTGTCTTTATATAATGCAAGAGTTCATTTGATATTAAGGGCTTGCCATTAACCAGAACGTATCTGAAAGGCAGGATTATTGATTCTCCTTCTTTAATCTTAATCTCGACCTCGTCTTGAAACTCAATTTCTTCAAACTTTTTACCTTGAACTATTTGTTTGCAAACAAAAACAGAGTTATCTGTTGGTAATTGCTCCTTGCCTATGTTCCTTCGCTCAGCATCCTTCAGAATAAGCTCTTTCCTTGTTCTTTTTCTTGGAGGGTTATCGCCCAATATGCCTCCGAACACAAGGTATTCAAATCTTTTGGCATCCTCCTCTGTTAAGACTTTTTCTGCCTCAAGGTCAAGCACGCACATCTTCTCAAAATTCAATTCAGCAACACTTTTTGTATAGCAAGCCCCAAAGCCCTTTAACTTCTCTGCTTGGCTCTTATTGAGGCGAGTGAATATGAGGTTCTCCTTGCCGACAATCGTAGATATGTGCTTGTACTCCAGGAAGCACCATTTGTAGAGCCTTTTCTCCAAGTGCTCAATGATATACTTCATTCTTTTCAACACTCGCTGAGGTATGCTTTCCTAACGTACTCCTCCAGCATCCTGTGAGAATTGAAATGCGAGGCAAGGATTAGCCCTTCCCTCATCTTTTCTGCTTGTTTTTCAGGATTCTTAATGAGAGGTATAACTGCCTTTTCTAGGAGATTATAAAAATTTGTTGCGTCAATCTTATCAATGATATGCTCTGGCATGCAAGAATCGTTTTCGCCTTTCCCTTGCTGTGAGCCTATTGACCATCCTCCTATCTGCTTTCCAAAGATTTCTGCAACCTCAGCCCACCATCCGTCGAGAGTTGAGATGTTTGGCACAGCGTTATGGGCTGCCTTCATCCCAGAGGTGCCACAGGCTTCGCTTGGTATTCTCGGAAGATTAAGCCAGATGTCACACCCGCTTGTGAGGAGGCTGCCTACATACATGTTGTAGTTCTCAAGAAAGGCGATGCCTAATTTTCCCTTAAGCTTTTGAGCATGGTTAAGAATATTATGTAATATGTCCTTGCCTATGTTGTCATTTGGGTGGGCTTTGCCAGCAATCACAAACTGGACCTTGCCAGAGCACGCCTTTACAAGCCTTTCCAGATCACTGAATATGAGATCTGCTCTTTTATAGCCTGCAAAACGCCTTGCAAGCCCAATTGTCAATACATCAGACTCAAGCCTGGCAGAGCTGTGCTCTTCTACATAGTCAATCAACCTTTTTTTTGCGCACTCATGCGCACTAAGCAGCTCTGAGGTCGGCACAAAAGAAGCGTTTTTTAGCTCGCCAGGATTGTCTTTCCAGCCAGGAAAATAGTTATCATAGATGAATCTCTGGAATTCTGGGCAAGCCCATGTGCGCGTATGGACACCGTTGGTTATGTAGTCAATCTCATAATCACGAAACATTTTTTTTGATGTCTCGCCATGCAGCTTTGAGACTGCATTAATGTACCTGCTCATGTTCATGGCAAGCTGGGTCATGTTGAGCTCATAAGCTCCGGCAAGCTTCCTTATGTCAAAACCCTTGGATCCCTTGAGCCCTAGGAGGTAATTGCCCATCATATCGTTTATCTTGCCATAGTTAAACCAGTCGTGGCCAGCAGGAACCGGAGTGTGAGTCGTGAAAACTGTCCTTTCTTTTACCTTGTCAACGCTGCCGTACATCCTGAGCAGCTCGAGCGCTGCAAAGGCGCCATGGCCTTCGTTAAGGTGATAGACTTTTGGTAGCGGAAACTGGGAAGGGTAACGCCTATTAAGCTCATGTACCATCCTTATACCTCCAATGCCAAGCACTATCTCCTGGGCTATGCGCCAGTACTTGTTATCATTAGGGGTTTCCTTGTAAAGGCTGTCTGTTATCATCTTGTCATACCAGGCGCTGTTCTCGTCGCCATTGGTGTCGAGGAATATGATTGGCACTTTGAAGCCATTTGGGCCTGAGCTATTAACGCCTTCCTGCTCATAAAGCCACGCCCTGAGCTGGACATTCCTATTCTCAATTGGCACGCAGACCTTTACATCCAACGTAGCCATGTGCTTCTGCGGCTCATAGGGCACATATATCTCAGTTTGCTGGTCATCCCTTATCCTCTGGGTGAAATAGCCGTTGTTGTAAAGCAGGGAAATCCCGAGCATAGGAATTTTCATGTCAGCAGCAGATTTTAGCTTGTCACCCTCCAAAACTCCTAAGCCGCCAGAATAAGTCTTGATGTCAGAGGCGATTCCAATCTCCATGGATAAAGAAGCGCACAACAAGTTGTCCCTGTTCAAAATAAACCAACCCCTCACTAACCCATTATATCTCTGCGAAGTTATATTCTTTCGGGAAGAGGGTATTTATATTTTTCTTTTTTTGAGTAATAAAGTAGAATAAAGAAATAATTATTGTTTTATTTCAGTTTCTCAAACTTTTTCTCTCCCGAGAGAAGAGTTCTTAATGTTTTCCTTAGGCTGCTGGCATTTACCCTGGCCTGTTTTTCAGTATCCCGATCCCTGATGGTGACAGTCGCAGGCTTTTTCTCAATTGTCTCAAAATCAATGGTTATGCAGAAGGCAGTGCCTGCTTCTGCTGCCCTTAAATAACGCCTACCTATCTGGCCTGACTCGTCATAAACGCATAAGAACTCCTTGCTGAGTTCATCATAAATCTTTCTTGCTTTTTTAACAAGCTCATCCTTCTTTATTAATGGAAAGATGGCTACGGATATTGGGCTAAGGTAATAGGGAATCTTGAAAATAGTCTTGCCTTGTTCTTTCTCTTTCTGTTCATAGAACAAATCCAGCAAGGCAAATACTGGCCTGTCAGTGCCAAATGCAATCTCAAGCACATGAGGAACATACTTCTGCCCTGTAGCCTCATCAAAGGCTTCGAGCGTTGTCCCGCTGAACTTGGCGTGTTGCTTTAAGTCATAATCTGTCCTGTCATGCACTCCGCAAACTTCTATCCAGCCAAAGCTTCTGGTGTTAATCTCAACATCCCAGGCATCGTCAGCATAGAAGGCTTTCTCGTCAGGAAAGTGCTGTCTCATCCTAATCTTGTCTTCGGGTATTCCCATGTTGATGAAAAGCCTATAAGCCACAGCTATTGTCCAGGCGTAAGCCTGGCTCTTGAAAAAACCTTTCTTCAAAGCATCCTTTATCTTCATCTTCTGAACTTCCTTTTGCTCATCTTGACTTTTGTAATCCCATAAAGGAAGAACATCATTCTTCACATCATTGTACTTCTCAAACTTAGTCTTTAATTCCTTCTTGATAAACAACTGGGCTTCTGCCTGAGTGAACTCTCGCATCCTGATGATGTGCTGCCTAGGGCTTATCTCATTCCTAAAAGCCTTGCCTATCTGGAAAACCCCGAATACTGGCTGTTTCCTGAAATAATCTGTGAATCTCAGGAAAGGCAAATAAGTTGTTGTTGCTGTTTCAGGGCGATTATAGGCCTCCTGGTCAATGCCTACAGTTGTTTTCATCATGAGGTTATGCTTCTTAATCTCAGGAGCAAAATCCCCGCTGCAGCTCGGGCACTTTATTTTCTTGTCAGCAATGAATTTCAGGTATTCCTCTGGCTGCTTGAAGTGCTTGGTCTCAGGATAACCCCCTAAAAG
>DATEYH010000024.1:0-6987 GCA_035256305.1 Candidatus Nanoarchaeia archaeon | reverse complement strand
TGTCCAGTGCTTATTGTTTTCCAGGCTCCTTTATCTTATTAGCATAATCAATAATCTCATCAAGCTTTTTATTATACACAACGTCAGCATATTCGGGGTCATCTCTTAAGGATTCGGCCATGCCAACAAGCTCTTCTAAGTCATTCCACCGCTTCTCAAGCTTAATATCCCTTCTCGCAGCCCAATCAACCCATTCTTGATCCTTAATTCTAAAGGATTTAAATTCATTGCAAGCCTTCTCCTCCTCTCCAGGCTTGGTCAGGATGATATAAGACTCTCCAAACTCATATTCCTCATCCTTAACCTGATAGCCAAGGAACTCGCTCATCTTCCTGACAAAACCATCCTCTGCATTGAGGTTTCCCAGAAAGCAGACAAGAATCTCTCCAACAGCGTACTTTGGCTCGTAATCCTTTTTCTCAGCTTCCCCCGTCATATCACTCCAGAAATGCTTGTGTTTATTTAAACTTAACCATAAGCTTTATAAATTCAGGGAATAGTTTAAGAAAACAGAGGGTGGGTGTTTGAAAAAAAATAATATTATTCTTGTCGCTGGCCTGGTTGCATTAATAGTCCTTGCAGGCATAGCCATAGGAACCAACATCATAGGTTCAAAGATTCTTGTAAGAACAGCTAACAAGGATTTCCAGAAAGACCTGGAGTTCTACAGGGAGCTAGGCAATCATTTTGTTGAGCAAGGAAAATATGATGATGCAATAGCTGCTTATGAGGCAGGATTATTATTAAGCCAGGACAAGGACATGATGAACAACCTCGCAGTCATTTATTACAAGCAAGGAAGATACTCAGAGGCAATAAGCTGGCTAAAGAAGCTGATAGAGCTTGAAGAGGGCAATCCGAGCTATCATTATGACCTCGCAGTCAACCTTGTGGACAGGTTCAGGAACAGCAAGGAGCAAAGCCTTGACGACCTCTTGGAAGCCTTGAAAGAATATGAGCGCGCAGAAGAGCTAGAGCCAGGCTATGCCTATGCAAAAGAGAACATTGAAGTATTAAGAACTGTATTAAAACTGGAATAATTCTTGTTATCTTTTCTTCTTATAACTCTTGTTAAGTAAATTGTAATTCTTTTTCTCAGCGTTAATGTAAGTCAGGTGAGGGCAGCTCTTATCAAGGCAAATGTAGTGAGGAGTGTCTGGGCAGTAATAAGGCTTCTTAGGAGTCCTGTATTTAGGGTCATGGTGAGGGTTAGGCACTTTATTGGTCTTCAGTCTACTCGCATCAACTACTTCCTCAAGGTATTTGGGCTTCTTCATGCTGACTGTTCTCATGCAGAAAGCCTCTAGAATTATGTGCGCCCGCACACGTGGTTTCTTAGCCATGGTTAGAAGGAAAAATCCGGGTTTTTTATGTTTTTTCTTTTACTACTTTCTTTTCACTTCTTTTCTTGCTTTGAAGCAGCAAGCTTTAAATACTGTCACAACCATTATCCTGTTTGAGGTGGTATTATAATGTCTGATAAGTTTGATAACAAGCTCATGGTAGTGGATGATTCTGATAAGAAGACTATTGCTTTTGTGATGATGCTCGCAGGAGTAGTCATCTGGTTCCTCATAGGCTCTGAAAAGCCTTTAGCCAATGACTTAATCAAGGGCATCAGCTTTTTCATGTTCGCTTACGGAGCAGTGGTTCTTAGCAGGCAGAAGCCCTGGTCACAATTATCCCAGAGAGAGAAGAAGATGAGGCTTTGGTTCATACTAATAGTTGCCTTGCTGCTAATACTCACCTTGGTAGTGCTGGTTCTGATCGGAAGAAGCTAGTAATACTCTGGCTTGGTGTTCAACTCCTTCCAGTATTTTATTCTTGCCAGGCTCTTGTTTATTATTTCCTCAAGAAGAACAGGCTTGTAGTTAATCAGCTCAACGCTCACATTAATGGTTTTCTGCTCTCCATTCACCAGGGCATACCTGGTTGGCCAGTTGTTATGCAGGTGGCCGTGCACCACCCATTTATTCCAGCCAGTTGGAGCGTATTTGGGGTCGTGCAGGAACAAGAACTCCTGGTTCATGATATCAAGAATCATGCTATGGTTATAGTGCACCTTCTTTGACTGGTCATGGCTTCCTTTGAAGAATATGACCTGTCCTTTCAGCTGCTCCAGCCAGTAATCAGCAGGCCTGCTATCTCTTCCAAAGGACATGTCTCCCATGAACATCACAAAATCATCATCATTTACAGTATTGTTCCAGTTCTCAAGCATGAGCTGGTTCATCTCTTGCTTTGTCCTGAAAGGACGCTTACAATACCGAATCACATTTTCATGGTCAAAGTGCGTGTCTCCGATGAGATAGGTTTTTTCTTTCATTTTTTATGCATCCCTTTGGATTGGGTGAATTAAAAACTCATTAAAAACTTTCTGGTTTCGTCGGAGGACGTCCGAAATTTCATAGTAGCATTATATAAACCACCTCTTTAAGACTGAAGAAAAGAAAAAATTAGAAAACATAAAAAAAAATTTGGAGGTGGTATTGAATGAAAAAGATTCTAGCAATCTTTTTGATATGCGCAGTCGTGGTTTTGACAACCACATCAGCGCTGGCAGCAACAGGAAGCAATAACAGCTGGCTAAAGAACCCGTTCATGAGGCTCTGGAATGCAGTGCACAATCTTCAGGGCCAGCTTAGCAACATAACCGTGATACCCGGGCCTGCAGGAGAGCAAGGGCCGCCAGGACCAGCAGGTGAGTGCAGCTGCACAGGTGAAGTATCAGCCAGCGATTTCCAGGCGCTGGTTGAAAGAGTTGAGAGGCTCGAAGGCAACAACCTGCCAGACTGCATCATCGATAGTGATTGCAATGACAATAATGCTTGCACAGACGAGGCATGCGACTTTGTGCTGGGCTGCGTTTACTCCAACAACCAAGACCCTTGCAATGACGGAAACCCTAACACTCTAAGCGATGCTTGCAGCAGCGGAGTGTGCAATGGAGGAACAAGCGGAGGGAGTGGCGATAGCAGCGGCGAGCTTATTATCAGCGAGATAATGTACAACCCTAATGCTGTGGCTGACACAGCAGGAGAATGGCTTGAGCTTTACAACCCAGGAAGCAGCGCAGTAAACCTTAACGGCTGGAGCATCCAGGACTATGGAACTGATTCTTTCACTATTTCAGAAGACTTCCTTGTCCAGCCAGGAAGCTATGCTGTTCTTTGCAAGAACACAGACATTAGCCTTAACGGAGGAGTAAGCTGTGACATCCAATATTCCAGCTTCACACTCGGCAACACAGCAGACGCAATAATCCTTCTCAGGCCTGACAGCGTTATGAGCGATGATGTGCTTTACGACACAGCAGTTGAGCCCTGGAAATCATTGAACAACGCAGGCTACAGCCTCCAGCTAGACCCTGCTCATTACAACTCTGCAGACAATGATGACGGGAACAACTGGTGCAATACTGACGAGCCAATTAATGGAGCAGACTATGGCACGCCGGGAACAATGAACAGTGATTGCCAATAAAATAAACTTTTTCTTTTTTTGTTTTTTAACTTTTACTTTATTTGGTTTTTGCAATATAATCTAAAGAGAAAAATTCAAAAACTGAGGAATCAGAAAGAATTTGATTGCTGCTCTTTAGATTAGACCTCAAATTCCAATAAAAAGTTAGAAACCCCTCACTGCCTTCAGTTGCTCTTCATAATCTTTCTCAGGATTGCTTGCTTGCCTTTCCAGTCCAAAGCCTCCCTGAGAACTTCGCTGATATTATTAACAGGGATTATCTTTATCTTCTCAAGCCTTTTCTTGTCAATGACTATGTCCTGCATGTTGCTCTTGGGCACAATAACCTTGCTTATGCCTGCGTCAATGGCTGCTTCTACCTTGGAACTTACTCCGCCAACAGGCAGAACCTCTCCCCTGACAGACAGGCTGCCTGTTAATGCCATGTCCTGTTTTATCGGTATCTTCTTAAGAGCGCTGATGATGCTCGTGGCTACTGCTATGCTGGCGCTGTCGCCTTCAACCCCTTCATATGTCTGGAGGAACTGGACGTAAATATCGTATTTGCCTTTTATGTCCTCTCCAAAGTATCTCTTTATAATGGCGCTCACATTAGTGATTGCTTCCTTGGCTATCTCTCCTAGCTTTCCAGTTGCTATTATGCTTTTCTCCTTGCCTCCAGGAGTAACTTCAGACTCTATAGGCAATATGATTCCTGAGTAAGTGCTTCCGCTGCCAATAACAGCCAGACCATTAACCCTTCCGATCCTCTTGCCCTGGGTGACTATGACGTCGTATTCCTTTTTCCTCTCAATGTACTTGTCAGCTATCTGCTCCTCAAGGCTTCTGGCTATCCTCTTGGCCTTGATGATGTGCTGCTTCTCAACAAGCTTTGCTCCTTCCTCAACAGCAACATCCCCTGCGGCCCTAATAAGCCCTCCGAGCTCCCTGAAGATAAGGCTCAGGTGGCCTTTCCTGTTAGCCCTTCTGCGAGCCTCCTCGATGATGTAATCAACAGCCTCTTTAGTGAAGTGAGGAATCTTCTGGTCCTTGTTGACTTCTTGCGCAACAAACACAGCATACTTCTGCCTGTTCTCAGGAGTGTCAGGAATGGTTTCCTTCATGTAAACCTCATAGCCATAACCCCTAATCCTGCTTCTAAGGGCAGGGTGCATCTGCTTCACAGTCTCCATGTTTCCTGCAGCCACAAGGATGAAGTTGCAAGGAACAGGCTCAGTCCTCACCATGGCTCCAGCGCTACGCTCGCTCTGGCCAGTGATAGAGTACTTGCCCTCCTGAAGCGCAGTAAGCAATTCCTGCTGGGTGTGAGGCTGGAGCGTTGCTATCTCGTCCACAAAAAGCACGCCCATGTGAGCCTTGTGAATCATGCCAGCAACTATCCTCTCATGAGCAGGAGTTCCGAGCCCACCTGACTGGAATGGGTCGTGAAGAACGTCGCCAAGCAATGCGCCTGCATGAGCTCCTGTAGCATCCATGAAAGGAGCATGCTCTTTCTTGAAGTTATCAACAAAAAGCTTAGGAGCACTCACCTGGTTATTCTGAGGCATTATCCTCTTGCCCATGGCAAACACCAGCATCAAGCCAAGAAACAAGAAGGACATGACAATCATGGAAGCAGAGAACACTATGTCTGAAATCTCCTTTGCTTCCCACATGTTATAAAACTTCATGGAAAACAACACGCCAGCAATTAACAAGATAAGAGTGAAAGGGCTGATGTATTTAAAGAAGTTGTTTGACTGAAGCCTTGCCTTGGCAATAATCTCCCTTCCCTGGCCAGCAGGGGCAGTCCTGATAAGCGGGGTGTTCTCATCATTAGGATTAGGGAAGGCAAGGATGTCAACAAGCTTTTCCTTAGGTAAGAGCTCAGCCAAGGCCATTCCGAGCATGCTCTTGCCAGTGCCAGGCTCACCTATTAGGAGGACGTGGCGCCTCTGCTTGCTCGCCTTCTTGATAACATTAACAGCCTCTTCCTGGCCAATAACCTGGTCTATCATGCTTTTAGAAGTCTTGATATCAGCAGTAGTCCTGAATTTAAGCTCACCCACCATAATACTTCCGAGAATTGCACGTAATTTATAAAGCTTACTTTTGCACGCATAACCAAAATTTTAAATACTAGCTAATCAATTAAAGCTTTATGCGCACACAATTCATCATACTATTGCTTTTTGCATTGTTTGGAGTGTTCCTGATGAGAGGAGGGATTACTAGCTACGCAGTAGTAGAGAACTGCCTAGCAGGGGACTGCCCTGACACAGGAGCAAACCTTGAGAATCCGGCAACCCTCGGCTTGGATGACAGCAATGCCTTGTCAGTTGTTGGGCTGATGCTTATAGTAATCTCCCTCGCTATGGTGATAGGGTATTCGAAGAAAAATAAGTTCCTAAGCGCAGAAGGATTGTGAAAACGCAATAGATTTTTAAACATTCTTTAATTAACCTTTTTCTTATGAAGCTCGGAGCATTGTTCTCAGGAGGCAAGGACTCAACCTTTGCCTTGTACAAGGCTGCAAAAAAGGATGATGTAGTCTGCCTTATCTCCCTCATCTCAAAGAACCCTGAGAGCTACATGTTTCACACGCCCAACATCCATCTTGTTGAGCTCCAGGCAGAATCCATCGGATTGCCGTTAATACTTGAGGAGACAGAAGGAAAAAAAGAAGAAGAGCTAAAGGACTTGAAGAAAGCAATAAAAAAAGCCAAGACCAAATACAAGATTGAGGGCATAGTCACTGGAGCATTTGCCTCGAATTACCAGAAAGAGAGAATCCAGAATATCTGTGATGAACTAAGCCTTGAGTGCATAAGCCCTTTGTGGAGCGAGAACCCAGAAATATTGTTCAGGGAGATGATAGACAATGGCTTTGAGATAATACTCTCAAGCATCTCAGCCATGGGCTTTGACGAGTCATGGCTTGGGAGAGTGCTCAGTGACAAGGACATAGACCAGCTGGTGAAGCTAAACAAGAAGGTTGGCATCCACATAGCTTTTGAAGGAGGAGAGGCGGAGAGCCTTGTTCTCAAATGCCCGATTTTCAATCAGAGGATAAAGATAGTAGAGGCAGAGAAGAAGATGGAGAACGAGCACACAGGAATATATAATATTACAAAGGCAGAGCTGGAGCAAAACCAGGAAGCTCCCGTGATTTCTCCGGTTTTTCCCAAGGACAGTTAATAAACAAGTTCTTCAAGACAAGAGCTGATGAAAGACTCAACGCTAATAAAAATAGCTCTTGCAACAAGCATCATAGGCTTGGCTGCCCTGGCAATCATCCTAAGCACAACAGGGTTTGAGGAAGTTAACATTAGCGAAGCCAAGGAGCTTGAGAAAGAGACAACCACAAGGATAAGCGGCACAGTGGAGAGAATAACTGCAAAAGAAGGCTTCTCAATCCTGAACATAAAGAAAGAAGAAACAATAACAGTAGTGGTTTTTGAAAAGATAAACCTGAGCAAAGGCCAGAGAGTAGAAGTGGTTGGGGAGGTAAAAGATTACGAAGGG
>DATEYH010000023.1:0-3350 GCA_035256305.1 Candidatus Nanoarchaeia archaeon | reverse complement strand
TTAAATAGTTCCTTATTCAAAAGTTAGTTCATGATTAGCGATGCTGATTGCTAAATAAGGCGAAGAATAAGCCTCGATGGATTTTGCCAGGTTATTCATCCCACTCAAGTAGCATGTTTATTTTCCTTTAGAAACAAATTTTTTATATTCCTTTAGGTACCTCTTTATCAGGTATTGCACGAACACCTGTTCTTTTTTTTGTATCTGGCTTCTTTCAAGCGCAGTGTAGTAAGCATTCCTGTTCTTGTATTCTATGTTGAGCATTGGGTAGCCTTGGCTGTTCAGGGTGTGGTTCATCATCAGCCTTGATATTCTGCCGTTACCGTCACTGAATGGGTGGATGGTGACAAACCTCAAGTGCACCAGCGCCGCCATCACAACAGGGTTTATCTTTCCATAGGTCTGGTTGTACCATCTGAAGAAGTCATAGAGCAAAGTGTCGAGCTCTGCTGGCAATGGCAGCTCTGCCTTGCTCCTGGCTATGGCTACTGCATGCTTTCTTATCCTGCCAGCTATCTCAAGGTCTGTTTCTGCAAAAAGCTCTTTGTGCCAGTGCAGTACTGTGGTGAGGCTTAGCTTCTGGTTGTCCTTAAACATCTCGTAGAACACTTTCTTGTGCGCTTCTGCTTCCTTCACGTCCCTGACAGGCTTATTCCTAGGGGTGATATTTTCCTGCAGCAAGTCAGCAGTCTCTTTGAGTGTTAATGTTCCTCCCTCTATCTTGTTCGTGTTGTATGTGAATTTAATCATGAATGACTCAAGGTATTTCTCCTTGTATGATTTGGGGTATGTTCGGTATTCCTTGGAGAAGGCTTTTTTTATAGCCTCTAGCTCTTTGCCGTAAACCTCTTCAAACAAGTCATACAGAAATTTTTCTTTCAGCTTATCGATATCCTTGGGCAGTGCGCTGCCTAGATAAATCCTCTTGTTCTTGAAGTCTTTGCCTATCCGCAGCGTGTGTTCTAGGTAATAGTACTTATTCTTGCCTGATCTTATTACCCTTATGTTTACCATACTAAGAAGGTATACGTCACAAATATATAAATGTTACGGTTTTTTAGTAAATGTGACGTAAGAGCGAAGGATTATCTGTTCAAACGCTATAATAATCCTCCAGTACAACCGTGTCCAGCGCTTCCAGGTTCTTGACTTTGTACAACCTTCCCTCGCTTATCTCTATGATTCTCTTTGCAAGCTTTTCCCCGTCCTTGTCAAGGTTGATTCCAACGACAGAGATGGTTATGCCTTGGTCCCTGGCAATGCTCACTGCCTTCATGGTTTCTTCCTCTGGCTTCTTGCCCTTGGTCGGCAGAACATCTGTGAGCAAGATAAGGTGCTTGGTCTCATGACTTGCTCCAAAGAGCTCTATTGCCTTGTTGACTGTGGCTGCAATATCAGTCTCAGACCTTGCCTTGATAGTGGTTATGCTTCGCAGAATCTCCTCAAAGTCAAGGGTTGGAGGAACCACCTTTTTTACTTCCTCTCCAAAAACTATCAAGCCTACCTTGTTCCTTTCATTAATTGCTTTGTAGGCAAGGGCAACTCCTGCTCTTTTTGCCATGCTTATCTTTTCTCCTTTCATGCTGCCGCTTGCGTCAAGAGCATAGATGATGCTAATACCCCCTCTCTTCTCCCTTTCAAAAATGCGCAGGTCCTCTTTAAGCAGCTCTTGGTGCTGTCTTCTTATGGCTGTCTTAACGCTCTGCCTAACAGCAATATCACGATACCTGGTCTTCTTGTAAGCAACATAATCCTTTTTGTCGCCGTAGATGTCTTTCTTCTTCTCTTTCTTCTCTCCAATTCCTTTAATCCTTAGCTTGTCAAGCTCTTCTGTGTAAAGAACCAGGGAGCCAAGCTTGATTCCTGTATCGGTCACTTCCCCTTCCTTGTTAATCAGCTCTTCCTGCCTCAGCTTCTTGACGCTCTCATCAATATTCTTTTTCAGCTCTTCCCGAAACTCGGGCAGCTTGATGTTCTTCTCAACAAAGCCAGGCTCATAGCCTGTTAGCTTGCGAATAATCATCTCCCCGTACAATTGCTTTGCAAGCTTGTAATCATTCACCAGATTCCTGAATATCAGGTCAGGCACAAAGCTTGAGAGGTTCTGATTAACGCTCTCGGTTATTAATTTGCCTTCCTCAATCAGCTCCTTATCATTCTCAAGAACACTATGCATTAATTTGTTTTCCTTATCCTGCCTTGCAAGCTTGCCTGTTAATTCTTCTGCTTTCTCAAGCTTAGAAAACTTTTCCTTGCCTCTCTTGCACTCAACAGGCTCCTGGCTACCGATAATCACCTATCTGGCTTAAGAACTTCTCAAACTCCTCCTTGACAAAATCCTCAGGTGATTTTAGGAACTTCACGCTGGGCTTAAGGCTGAGGCGATGGCTTAGCACAGACACAATCACTTCCTGAACATCCTTTAAAGAAACCTTGCTTCTGCCATTAATCAAGGCATTGCTCTGAGCCCTCTCATACAACCCAATGCTCGCCCTTACGCTCGGCTTTTTCTCAACATCATTATCAGCTCTCAAGTCGCGTATGAACTGCACCACGTTGAAGAGCAATGGCTCTGGGAATTCAACCATTTGCTTGCCTGACTTCCTCACAATATCAACTTCAAGCGCAGCAGTCTCAGGGTATTCCATGTATATCAAGTCAAACCTGTCCAGGAATACGTCGCTGAGAGGCTCTGTGCTCTTGTCATCAGGATTCATTGTTCCAATGAATATGAAGCTTACATTAAAGTCATAAGAGTAGCTGCCGATGGTGATTTTTTTCTCTTCCAAAACCTGCAACAAGGCATTCTGGAGCTTCTCACTGCAACGATTAATCTCATCAAAGAATAATATTCCTTGGTTGGCTTTGAAGATTTTTCCAGGAGTAAAAGCCTCAACACTAAGAGGCCCGAACTTCAATGCCTTGACAGGATCAATGTCACCGATAAGGTCTTCTGCTGTCAAATCAGGGCTTCCCTGCACCCTGACAAACAATTCCTTGCCTTTCATTATTTTTGTTTTTATCTTCTCCTTCTTTTTCTTTTTCTCCAAGCACTCAGGGCAGCAAGGATTGTCAACAAAGCAATTAAAAGAACAATCACAAACCCTCTTCTCAGGCATTAATTTAGCAACATTCTTAGCAAGGGTTGTCTTTCCGATGCCTGGCTGACCAACAAGAATGACATGCCTTTCCATGAGCAGGGCTGACTTTAGCTGAGCCTTGACTTTTGCCTGGCCAATTATTTCCTCAAACCCTGTTTCCATCAGGTTTTTCCTGAATTTTTCATTGAGCATATAGGCCTTGAAGGAAAGAAACAATGGTTTATAAAGTTTTATACTCGCATTATTCAC
>DATEYH010000022.1:0-12758 GCA_035256305.1 Candidatus Nanoarchaeia archaeon | reverse complement strand
TCTCAATGCAGTATTCCTGCACATTAATCTCTGCTCTTGTGATTAGGAGCGAGTTCATGCTGACCTCATAATAATCCTTTCCCAGGATTTCATCCTCAAAGCTGAAGTCCTGCATGCCCAAGAAGCTCTTCACCACAATAGCCTTGTCGTCATTCTCAGAGTAAGAATAGGCTTCTGCTGACTGCCCTATCTTCTTCATCTTCTGAATTATCAAACCGATTCCGAAAGGCTCCTTGATTCCCTTGCTTTGCCTGTAATGGATAGAGTCAGGAGAATAAATTGAGGCCCAAACCAGTTTTATTGCTCCTTGCAGGATTTCAACTCCCCTAATGTTCTGGAGTATGCCTTCCTTGTCTTCAGTAGCCAGCAGGTAAGAAGGGCTTCTCATGACATTCACAAAAGGAAGGTCCCATTTTGAGAGTATGGCGCTGGCAGTTGCGCCTGTGTCTATTGTTAATGACTCATATGCTTCATTGACCTCAACTGCTAAATCCTTGGGAAGGCCTGCTTTTGAGAACAATTTCAGGATTTCCCTGTAAGCCTCTTCTGGCGAGTTATCATTCAAGGCTTTATCTATCTTGGGATTAAGTTTATTCTCATCTACAAACTCAATAAAAGCCTGGTTGTTAACCACAAAGCTCAGGGGAATGTTAAGCCCTTTCTCCCTCAGCACTGCAAGGTCTACTGCCCTGAACCCAATGCTCTCTAAGTCTGACTGCTTCACATTGTTCAAGGTTATTATGTAGCGCACCTTCCCACCCTTAAAGCCTAAATCCTTTATTGCACTTGCTAATATTTAAATGCTTCGCAGATTTCTCAGGTATCTGAGGAAAATTAGGCATCCCTCTTGTCAACAACCCTTTTATCCTGGTTAACAATCTCGAAGAGCTTCTTCCTAGAAAGGAGCTTGTTCTGGGCCCCATGATGGCGTATCACTGATTCAGAATTATTTATCCCCATCTTCAGGCAGAACTCAAAGGGCTTGTTCATTATGAGCCCGGCTGTGAGTGTAGAGGCAAAGGCATCTCCTGCTCCTGTCGTCTCAACAACCTGTAATTCCTTTGTCGGCATTACTTTATAATAATAGTCGTCCTTGTAAGCAGTTATTCCGTTCCTGCCATCAGTTATTACTACAATGCCCGGGCCGTAAGATGATAATTTCTTAAGATTAACTTCGGTAGTGTTATTCCCTACAAGGGCTTCTGCTTCTTCCTTGTTAAGCACCAGTAAATCTGCGTAGCGCAACAAGTTCATTGCCCTTAAAGTCTCGTTCTCAAGGATAGTGATTGAAGGATTAAAAGCGATCTTTACCTTGTTATTCCTAGCATGCTCTGCTATTCGCGTCATGGCTTCAAGGCTTTCGCCCAGCATGGATGAGAG
Organism: Candidatus Nanoarchaeia archaeon; assembly: GCA_035256305.1. Taxonomy (GTDB): domain Archaea; phylum Nanobdellota; class Nanobdellia; order Woesearchaeales; family SM23-78; genus SM23-78. Next base: position 11,378 of record DATEYH010000022.1, on the reverse strand, counting down.
GTAAAGCCATTTTGCTTTTAGTTTTGCCTTTTTAACCTCATTGAACCTTAAGTCATTGTTGCATCCCTTATAAACAAGTATTGTCCTGTCATTCTGGAAAGCGTCCAGTATTATTGAGAATCCTGATTCCTCGCCTTTTGCTCCCAGGAAGTCAATCTTTTCCTTTTTCAGGTTAGCCAGGATTAATTTTCCATTATTATCCGTGCCTACCTTGCCTATATAAGCTGTTTTCAAGCCCAGCCTTGAGAAAGCAACTGCAGTGTTAGTGCCGCATCCTCCGAAGTTATGCAGGAGCTTGGTTATCAGCATCTTGGTGCCGACAGGGTAGGAGATGAATTCCTTGCATCCCTCTTTTGAGCTCAGGTTAATTATGTCTGACTGGTCAGTGTGAACGAATAAGTCCAATGTGTTGCTGCCAATGGTTATAACATCGTACATGTTAAATAGATTACAGAGAAAAGGAGTTTATAAAATTTGTTATCAGAATACAAAATTTGCTATTAGAATAAGAATAAATATCTTCGGCCTAAAGGCCGAAGTATCAGCAAAACTAATGTTTTGCGCACCAGAAATCAATCAATGATTTCTGAGTGTTCCAAAAATCAAAGAAGCAAAGTAAAACCTCAACATAAATGAAGAGGTATTCTTTGATTTTTGATAAATTTCAAATGCCTTTCTCAGGGTGGAAGCTCCTGCCCCAGTCAACAGGCGCCTTGAGCTGGAGGTATTGCTTTATGGTGGTGTGCAGCCTGAAGGCTGTTAGGTACAGGTCGTGCTTGTAGCTCTTTATTCTCTCAAGGTAGAATCTTTGCCTGAACCAGCCCTCAAATATCCTGAGTAAAGGGCTTTTCAGCCACTTGTCCTGGTAGTCGAGCTGGAGCCAAGCTTCTATTCTTATGATAACATCCCCTTTGTTGGTCTTGAACTTCTGGCCCTTGTGCATTATCTCAATGCTTTTCATGTTAAGGGTTTGCCAGTCAATCTTAAGGAAGTACCTGTAATAGCTGTTGTCCCTGGGTGCCTGGATGGTCCTCCACCAGATGTGGTGCTCCTTGGCTCCGTCAGCCTTGGTGTGGTCAAGGTATAAAGTCTCAAACTTGTCATCTGATTTTCCATCCACGGCATTGAAGCCTTCATCCACAAGCCACTCGTGGACCAGCTTGTAAAGGTTCTTCAGGTGGAAAACTTCCTCGTTCTCAATCTCGAACTTAGTGGCAAGAATATCCCTGTTCAAACGATCAGCCGGTCTTAGCTTGGCAGAGCCCATAGTTCTCAAGTCTGGTAGAATGATTATATAAAGTTTTTGCTAGTGCGCTAGTTCTAAGCTCTAAGCTAGTTTTGCCATTGCTGTCTTTCTTTTTTTGCGTATATTATTCCTCATGGCTACTTTTTCAAGAAAGCCCTCCTTTAGAATCGCTCCGAGCGCTCTCCTGAAGAACAAGTAGCCAGGCATGGGGTTGTCTGCAAGCTTTATCCTGTTGCGCTTCACAGCCTCTATCACATCATCCTTTTTCTTCTCGCTATTGACAAGCGTGTGAGTTAGTCCGAACTCGTAAAGCTTGTGAGCATCAGAGGTTCCGACAAGCGGCTTGCGGTATTTCTTTGCTATCTCCATTGCCTTTGAGTTGCCTGCTAAGAACCTGAAGAAAGGGCTGAGAAAGGCTTTGGTGTAGAAATGGCTGAACTCTATAGCGTGGAAATCATCGATGTGCTCGACAAGCCTGTTTTTCAGGCAATGTCCTAGCCAAAAATAAGGATGAGGCGCGATTATCAAACAAGAGTCTTTTATCTTTTCCAAGTCATCCAGCTTCTTAACCCTGGCCAGTTCATAATTTGAAACATCAATGAGCAGCACGTCCTTGCCTTCTATGCGTGACTCCACGCCTGGTATCAAGAGGATTCCTTTCTTCTTAGCATAGCTTTTGAGCAAATGGTCGTATAGCACTCGGCGGTGATTGGTTATTGAAAGAACCTGAAAATTCTGCTTAGCAGCCACTCTTATCAAGTCTTTTGCAGGGTATTTGACCAGCCAAGAATCACACGGGTCCTCGTGAGTGTGAATGTGAAAATCTGCCTTCAGAAAAACTCTTGGTTTTTCTGGACCAAAAAGCGTTTTGCTTTTTGATTTCAAAAAACCGTCGGTTTTTTGGGTCAAAAAGCTATGGTTTTTTGATTTTAACATGTAATAATAACCCCCAATCAATCTTAGTTCACAATCTTAGTCCAAAAACTCCTGCTTCCTTATCTTCTCTGGCAAATATTTCTCAGAAATGAATGATATTCCTTTTGATGACAAGGCTTGGATTTCTACTTTTGCCCCAAAGTCTCTCATCATCTTGAACTGGCGCTGCCATTGCTTGTGCTTTGCAAACCATTCATAGTTCTGCATTTGCTTCAACCTTGAAATGTCTTTGTCTGTAAGCTTGATAAAGTGCCTTTTCAGGTCATAATTAATAACATCATCACAGGTTATTCCCAGGAACTTGACATCAGATATTGCCATCTCATCTGCCATGTGAGCCAAGCTGATGCTGCCGAACTTGAGAACAGAATAAATATACCATCCCCAAGGGTCATTATCTGCAAGCACATAGATTGGAAGCTTGTGCTCTGTGCTCAGCCTTTGAAGCATCCTCCTTATCCCTCGGGTAGTCTGGCCCTGGGATGACATGATGATGCAGTTCTGCTTTTCCCAGAACTTATCCTCGTGAAGACGCTCCCATACTGCTGCCTTTTCCATGTAAATAACATACTTAGCGTCCACTTTCTTGAACTTGATGTTCTCAACATTGCTGGGAATAGACCATCCTCCTGAACCAAGCTTTGACCAGTCGATTATGTCGCCAGAGTCCTCTACTATTACTTTGCCTGCAACGCTTCCCATCTTGTTGGCATTCACATTAAGGTTTTCTCTGGAGTAGCCTGTTATGAGCTCTAAATCCTCTATTGCATTGTCAGACTCTGTCTGGTCATCAACCACGTTGATCTTGGTGTTGGGTATTGTCCTCTTTGCCATGTAGAAGACATCTCTCAGGCTTGCGTGCTTGTTGACGTCCAGCAAGGCTTTTGTGATTGAAGCTATCTCTATTGTCTGCAGGAATTTCTTTGAGTGGGCAACATTGAAGAAGAATCTTTGGGCTGTCTTGTCGCCTAAGCCTAAGGTCTTTGATTCCTTGTCATAAACAACATTGCTCAGCCCCCTGACTGAGAGCTCGATGTGAGGGTTTTTTCCCTTGTTAATGTCCTCTATGACGCTGTAGCCAAGCTTGACCAGCTCTTTTTTTGCATCAGCATTAGCTGCTGCTTCTTTCTTTGTTACTTCTTTTTCTTTCGCGCTCATCTTTTACTCCTTCTCTGATTTTTCAGGGCCATTGTTGCCATTATCCTTAATCTCGTCTTCTTCAACCTCTCCTTTCAGGGTCTCCATCTCCATTATCTCTTTTTGTATATCTGCCTTCTTTATCATCTCATTCAGCTTCTTGACAATCTTGTCCTTGCTCTCTCCAGTAAGCCTTGACAATGAGTCAGCAACCTCAGGAATGTACCTCTCGAAAAGGTTTGCTCTCTCAAGCTGGTTCTTGACTCGGTGCTTCTTGTGAACATAAGTCTGAAGCCTCCTGCCTGCTTCTTGCAGCGCAAGCTTGACTTCGTTAATAATCTCAGGATAATGCGCAATTGCCTCCTTGCTCTCGCTGGTGAAAGGCACCCAAACGCTGGCTATGTGCACAGCAATAGTCACAGGACCTGTTGGAAGCGCTCCGTTGCTCTGGCTCAAGCCATAAGGCTTCCAATTGGTCTGGGTCACGCTCTTGTAAATGCTGCAAGCCCCCTGCTGGTAAAGAAGGGGAACACGGTTAGCAAATCGCAACAAGTTAATAGACTCTTCTGCTGGCTGGTTGCCTCCGTAAGCAATGCCAACCTCCACCTGGAAAGGATTTCCTCGGTAAACAGCAGGGCTTCTGCTTACTGCGCAGTAAAACTCTGCATTAACCTCTTTGCGAAGCCCTTTCTCAAACAATTCCTCACCTATAGGGCTGATGCAGTCTGTCGGCGGACTAATGATTTTCGTGTTCTTAATCGCATTTATCAATTTCTCAGCATCATCCCTTGATATTCTCTTTGGATGGCTGTTTGGAGGCACAAGGGCTTTTTCGCAGATTTCCTTTGCAGTTCCAGGCCCAACCCTTGAGAACTCGCTTGTCAGGAAAGCCTGGAGGGTCCTGTTATCTGTGTTTGCCAGCATCTTCAGCAGCATTCCCAGCTCCACTCCATAAGGGTGAGGCTTTATCTCTGCTGGCTGCTTAGGCATCTTGTCTGTAGCCCTGGGGAAGATTATCTGCTCTGCCTTGGGATTGACATAGGTTATTGTGACGTGAGGATTGACAATAGCCACTTCTTTAAGATACTCGTCAACGCTCTGAGGGCCTTTAAGATAGCTGCCCTCAAGGTCAAGCTCAACCTTGGTTCCGTGCTGCTTGTCCCACTCCTGCTCCTCTGCTTTTAGTATGAGCGGCTTGTTATTGGTGGTGTCTATCTTAAGCTCATAATAATTAGCAGGCTTGTCTGGACCTATCTTGGAAATAATCTTAGCAGGCCTGCCAGTTGTTAGCTGGGCGTACATCACGCTAGCGCTGATGCCTATCCCCTGCTGGCCACGACTCTGCTTCAGCCTGTGGAACTTGCTTCCATAGAGGAGCTTTGCAAAAACCTTTGGTATCTGGGCTTCAACAATCCCAGGGCCATTATCCTCGATTATAGCCCTGAACCTCTCATTGCCCATGTCCACCAGCTCAACATTCACTTCTGGAAGCATATCTGCCTCTTCGCAGGCATCCAATGAGTTATCAACAGCCTCCTTGACTGCGGTCAGCAGGGCTTTTCTCTTGTTGTCAAAGCCCAGGAGATGCCTGTTTTTCTCAAAGAACTCTGAGACAGAGATCTCTCTCTGCTTCTTTGCCAGTTCCTCAGCCTTGGTTGTGCCAGTCATATCTTAATTTCCCGCCTAATTTTCTACCTTATTTCCTACCTAGCTCCCTACCTAATTTCCTAGCCAATATTAACTAGGCAATAGAAAAAGTGCATAAGTTATTTATAAAGGTTTGTGTAGTGAAAGAGTGAAAGAACTAATTGCGAAGGTTTCCTGCTCAGCCGAGCCTAAACCCTTCAGAATAGGAGCCTTTATAAAGTCAGGAGTATTATCCCTTATTGTAGGAAAGCTTAAGCTTTTTCTAATAACACATAGGAGGAATTAACATGAGAAGGGATGATAGGAGTCGGGACAGGGGCCCTAGGTCAGGGTTCGGTGGCGGCTTTCGAGGAGGAGGAGGTAATTTCAGCTCTTTTTCAAAGCCTAGGACCATGCACAAGGCAGTTTGCGCTGATTGCGGTGTTGAATGCGAGGTTCCTTTTGAGCCTACAGAGGGCAGGCCTGTTTATTGCAGAGAGTGTTTTCCAAAGCATAGGCCTCAAAGGTTCTAATCATGATGGTGAATAATTACCGACTAGTTCGGTATTGTCGATTGTGTAAGAAGAGGTTTTTGATAAACAAAGGAGAAAAGATTAGTCCTTACTGTAAGGACTGTCAGAAAAGATTTATGAGGAGGAATGAAGATGAACGGGAAAGTTAAGTTTTTTAATGTTATGAGAGGGTTCGGGTTTATTGCATCCGATGATGGCAAAGAGTATTTCGTGCACCAATCAGGGCTGCAGTCAGGCGTTGTCTTAAAGGAGAATGACCAGGTAACTTTTGATGTTGAAGAAGGGGACCGCGGGCCAAGAGCTATTAATGTTGCAAAGGAAAAGACTGAGTGAATGTTGATTTGTGAAAACAAGGCATAATAATCAAAATTATTTTTAGTTTTTAGCTTATTCCAATAACTCATTCTATTCCAGGAATCCATTCTCTTTCAAGAACTTAAAGCCTCCTTTTCTTAGCTCCTTCAGCTCCCAGAGAGTGTGGGCATCACTGTTAACATATATGCTGTCTGCCTGGTCGAGCATGAGCTTCAAGGCATTCATATCAACATCAGGCCTTCCAGAAACAAGGTATCTGCAGTTAAGCTCTAAGGGTATTCTGAACTTATTGGCCTGCTCCACTACCTTAGCTAGGTCTATCTTTTCGCAGTCAAGGTACAGGTGCCCTATGCAGCTAATGATTTTATGATGCTTTTCAATCGCATTGATAAAAGCCTCAGTAACCTTTTCTTTGTCTCCATTGTATGTGTTCTCATGGTAGGATAGGATTATGAATTCTCCCGGCATCCGGATTCCCTGGATGTCTGCGCAAATATCTCCTTGCTCATTCAGCAGGTCTGCTTCCACTCCAAAAGAAACCTCGACATTGTTGTAAACATTCTTCCATCTCTTCTCCTTGATTAGCCTTCTGCTTGACTTCTTAAAATAGCCTTCTCTCTCAAAGGTGGTCTGTGCATGGTCAGTAATAACTATCTTCTTCATGCCTAGCTCTCCAGCAAACCTGGCCATCTCATCAATAGTTGCCAGGCCGTCAGAATAATTGAATGAGTGCATGTGATAATCCTCTTGCTCTGTGTTCAAGATTATTGGCTTCCTTATTCTTCCTGGTTTTTCCATTTTCAAAACATCCTCTCCTCTCGCCTTGCTTTCCTGCGCTGGTCTTCAAGCCACTTGTACACAGTAGAGTGCATGCTGCCCTTGATCAGGAGCTCTATTGCCCGCTTGGCATTGGGAACCTGAGTGCATTCCCCGATTATGCTTATGGTCTTGCCATAGATGCAGAGCGAGGCGCCTGTCAATTCCTCGATAACTCTCCTAGCCTTGCCTTCTGTGCCTATCACCCTTGCCTTTACCCTCATCATTTTATTCCTATTGTCCAAGCCATAATCCTTTAAGTTGATTATCTCGAGCATGTAATCAGGCTTTAGCAAGAGCCTTGCAGTGTCAGGGCTAAAGCCTCTGGCGATTGCAAGTATTATCTCTTTCAGGGCGTAGAGCTTGACAGCGTCCCTGCCAGCAATGGTCACGTCTCCCTCCTCTGAGTCAACGCTTATCCTGGCTGAAGATGAGTCCTCAAGCTCCTTCTTGTCCCTGCCCTTCACTCCTATCAAAGCAGCAACCCTGTCTCGGGGTATTCTCAGGGTGTAGGAATACTCATCGGCGCCTACAGCCAATAAATTATTATTAATGTCGCTAGTTTCTTCTTTCTCTTCTGGGCTAATGCTTTCTTGCCCCAGGGGGGGCCCCTCTTCTTTTTTCTTTCTAGCCATAATAATTGCGGAGAACAAGTTTTTTTATAAATTTAGTCCTTTACTCTCTTCAGAACTTCTTCCTCATCAGCCTTTACTCCCAGCTTATTGAAGAACTTCACAACATTATGTAAGTCTCTCTGCAAAAACTCCTGTGCCTGGGGGTGCTCTGTTGTTGTTGTCTGGCTCAGGTCTATGAACACTGGCTCCTGCTCAAAGTTGAGGATGTTGAACTCTGAGAGATCAGCATGCACCAAGCTTGCCTTGTAAAGTTTTTTCACACTATCAACAGTTTTTTCAAAAAAGTCCTCAGGATTAATAGGGCGGTCATCCTTAAGCTTCAGTGCAGGCGTGCTTCCCCTGCCTATGAACTCCATCAGGAGAATGCTCTCCTTGACTGCAATTGGCATCGGCACCCTTATCACTTCCCTTGCCTTTAACAAGTTACGATACTCCCTCAGCACCCATGCCATTATTACCAGCCGCCTCCTTTTTTTCAAGCCTGCAAACCTCGGGTCAGGGGCAATGTACCTGTACATCTGGTTGAAGTTGCAGTTCTCCACCCTGTAAATCTTGGCAATGATTAGCTCGTCACCCTTGGCAGCTGTGAATATGTTAGCCTCCTTGCCAATGCTTATAGGGCTTTTCAGCTCGTCAAGGTGTCCCTCGCTCCTGAGCTTCTCAATATTCAAGAGCGCTGACTGGTCAAACACGTTCTTATAAGTCTTCCATTCCTCTCTTGATTCGCGGGGCATGGAATGATAGAATGAATTAAGTGTTTAAAAAATGTTGTGTTTAGAAAGGATTAGTTTTGTCATAATCTCCTAGTTTGCAGCCTCTGTATTTTTTTTCATCATAAATGTCAAATCTCTCTCCCAGCTGATCAATTCCAAATCCCACTCCTGCGCCAGCCGCAGCTCCTGCAAGACTCCATATAACCACCATGTACCACTTGGATGGGTGGACATCAAATCCTTTTTTGAAATTGTTTGAATAGATTGTCCTGGCCAATGAGAGCACTTCCTTTTTCAGCTTGTCGGAATTGCCTTTCTTCTTATCTAGGATAACTGCTATGTATTCTTCTATTTTCTGGTGAAGCACAGGCGCTTTTTCCCTTACAAAGTCAATTCCTTGTTTTATTTCAGCAATGTTCTTTTCCAGGGTTTGGCCGTGTTCAAGCGCTGTTTCTGCAACTTGGAATTCCAGGGGTCCGTCGTCTGAGTGCGAATAAGTCTGGTATTTTGTGCTATGAGCCTTGTTCTTGGCTCTGTCCCATTTAGGGCCATCTTGTTTGAGCGCTTCCATCATGTTGTGTATTGTAGAAAGGTTGATTTTATACGTTGAGCCGTTAGCCCAATTATTTGCATGTTTGAGCAGCTCTTCTGGGGAAAGCCTCTTTCCTTTGAGCTCCTTTTCCCTGCTCTTCTCAATAACATACTCATTATCAGCTTGCGTGGTGCTGGCGGTCACAAGTTCCTCGGGCGTTCTGAAATTTGAGTGTTTCATGAGAAGCTCATCTAGTGATTTTGATGCTTGCTCTCCTGCCCTGTTATTATAATCATAAGTATGGATAGTATAATCATAAACTTGGCGTGTGTGCATTTCTGTGTGCGAGTTTCCCTCAGAATCAGTTGACGTAGTAAAATATATTTCTGTATGGTAAACATCGTCATGGTCATCTTGCCAGGCAGTGCCGAAATGATTATTTACCACGCTTATTCTTTGCATCACATCCAGGAACTCTTTTAGCTGTTGATAGGATGCATCTGCGTATTGGGTCATGTTTTTTGTGAAGTCGGGTATTTCGTGCCTGTGAATCCTTAAGGCAGGGTCCATTTTAGCTTCTAATTCCCTGGCAAAGGCTGTTGTGTTGCTCCCTATAAGCGTGTTCTTATGTGAGATATTCCAGCACTCAAATACTTTCATGACCAGGTCATTGGTGCTTGCATAGAACCTAGTGAGCGGAGGCACTGGTTGGTGATTGGCTTCAGCATTCCTCTCAATCTGGCTTATCTCTGAGAATGCCACAGGAATGAGCTTTGCCTTATCAGCTTCATGCTTATAGCTTAACCCTAAGCCAATTGTCAGGCCCAAGGCTGCAATAATTGGCACTTCTATCGGAGTCTCTCTGAGGATTCTCCTAGCCTCATTAAAGTAATATTTGGTTTTTTCCTTGGCTTTAGCCTTGATATGCTCTAGGTTTAGCTCCATTTTTATGGACATCAACTTACAACTTTATATAAATTTTTCGTTTATAACCATTACAAAGTAGTTATAAATAATTATAGAAAAAAGAATAAGTAAAAAATTTAAAAACTTTATTTAGAGGTCGTCGCTCGTCAGTATGTTGACCCTGCCCACAGGCTTTATCTTGGTGTCCATGGCTATCAGGAAGCTCACATTGGCCCTTTCTGCTGTTATCAGGATGTCCTTGTCTATTATGCCGTCGAAAACAACAGCATAGATGCCGGATTTCAGGCTCTTGATGGTACCTTGCACTTCTGATAATGGCACTTTGCCAAGGATGTTGAGCTTGTCGTCAAGTATGTAGGCTCCTCTTGTGCCTATTAGGTCTTCGAGCATTGCTCCAAAAACTTCCTTCTCTCTAGGAGTCGGCTCTTTGGGCTTGCCACTAGGCAGGGGTTGGGGCCTTTGCGGTATTGGGGCTCGCCTGTCCCTGTAATCTCTCATTGGCGGCCGCCTTTCATCCATCCTTTCCTCGTGCTCAATGCGCTCGACTCGCTCGACGCGCTCAATGCGTTCAACACGCTCGCCAGCAGCAGGAGCTTCTGTCTTTGCCTGCTCAAAAGCAACCTTGTTTCTTAACGCCTTGTGTATCTCCTTCTTGGTGAGTTCCTCAACCTCTTTGCCGTCAGGAGCCTTGGTCACAAAGTCAAGCTCTGCAACTGCACCCAGCTCCTTGATTATCAGGTCTCCGCCTCGGTCTCCATCTACAAAAGCAGTTATGGTCTTCTTCCTACTAAGATCAATTATCGTCTCTGGAACATTAGTGCCGTTCATGGCTATCACGTTCTTGAAGCCGTGCTTTAGCATGGTGAGGACATCTGCCCTTCCCTCGACAATTATGACTTCGTCGCTTTCATCAACTGCTGGGCCTGCAGGAAGCCTGTCCTTGCCGTATTCCTGCACTTCCATTACTCTCACTGCATAGGAGACCTCGTCTGCCAATTCCTGGCTGTCAGGCATTACTGATTCCATGAGGGTTTTGAGCAGCTCCTTTGCCCTGTCAACCACAAACTGCCTCTTGGAAACACGAACATCCTCTATATTAACCACTCTTATCTTTGCGTTGCAAGGACCTATCCTCTGGATTATCTCCAGGCTAGCTGCCACTATCACTGTCTCTGCCTTGTCAAGAGAACTAGGAATGATTATTGTTCCTGAGGACTTTCCTCCTTTGGTGTCAATGTTCACCTCTATCCTTCCTATCCTTCCGCTCCTCTGAAGCTCTCTTAATTCCAGGTCGCTTCCCAGGAGCCCTTCTGTCTGCCCGAATATTGCTCCTATGACGTCGGGCCTGTCCACTACTCCGTCAATCTGGATTTCTGCGTGGACAATGTACTTTGCCGATACTTGTGCTATTTTTGCCATTTTATATCACCTTTTCGTTGATTATAATTCCCTCGCGAGCTTTGCGAGCGAGCAATGAAAGTCCAATTTTAACTTAAACCTTAATTGCGCCTCAATTGCCGGCGGGGCTTTTCTTGCTTTTCTTAGAAGGAGTCTGCTCTATCTGCTAGTGCAAGCTTAAAATACCATGAGTTTTTGTTAATGATATCTATGAACATGGTGTAATAACAGATAATTCTGCTCCTTCTATTTATTTTCTTAATTCTCCTTAATTTGCTTTTTTTATCTCTTAAAGAACAAGCACCTGAGCCCTTTATTCCCCCTGTTTTCCTATTGTTTTCCTGAATAAAGGCTTTCCTCTTACTCATCAAATAATTTCTGGAAATAAAAAGTGAGTATAATGAAAGGCTTGTGTGCCTGTCCTTATCTTTCGTCTTTATCTTTCGTTGTATCTTTGCTTAATTGTTGAATATAATATAAGCGTTGTAGCCCAACACTAACTCACAATGCTCATTGCCATGAGCTATGCGCTCGGGCTCGCATGAGCAACTCTGTGTCGGGCCT
>DATEYH010000021.1:0-10623 GCA_035256305.1 Candidatus Nanoarchaeia archaeon | reverse complement strand
ACCACAAAACTTAAATATTAGTGTTCTGTCTCTCTCCTTATAAAGATTAAAAGGTTATGGGGGTATTCGCATGAAACAAAAAACCTTGTTTTTTGGTCATAAAATCCCTGAGGTGATTTTATGAAACTGACACTTGCTGATCCAAAATACTTGAAGGAGAGCGTATCAATAATTTCTGACCTAGTCACAGAAGGCACTTTCAGAATTACGCCTGAATGCATGGAGCTAGTGGCCATGGACCCTGCAAATGTCGCAATGGTGGTGTTCAGGCTTATGGGAAGCACCTTCACAGAGTATGATGTGAGTAAGCCAGAGCTCTTAGGAGTGAACATGGCTAACTTCAAGCAGGTGCTCAGAAGGGCCAATCCTAATGAAAGCATCACCCTGGAAGTTGAGGAGAACCAGCTAAAAGTCACCTTGAAAGGAACTAACACTAGGACTTTCCATTTGCCATTGATTGATGTTGAGGAGAAAGAGCAGAAAGTGCCTGAGCTGAAGTTCAGCGCAACAATAACAACCAACTCAAGTATTCTCAACGAAGCAATAGAGGACGCAGACATTGTTGGGGAATCAGTCAGCTTCATAGCAGATCCCAAGCGCTTTGTGGTGAGCGCAACAGGAGACCTTAACAAAGCCAACATCGACATTGATGCTGGCGATGACACTAAGATAACAGCGACAGACAAGATGAAATCCAAATACTCAATAGAGTATCTGAAGAAGATGATCCAGGGCAGCAAGCTGAGCGACAAGGTAAGGATAGATTTTGCCAAGGACTACCCGCTAAGGCTTGAATACCTTGAGAAGAACAAGGTCCAGCTAATGTTCATTCTGGCGCCAAGAGTGGATAATGACTGAACATACAACTGAATAAATAAAGATGAATAAAGTCCTGCTTTTTTTCATTGTATTGGCTTTTATCTTAGCAGTTGATTTCTTATTTCTCACGATTATTATGAAAAAATTTTATGACACCCAATTAAAGCCTTTTTCAAGAATATTAAGATTATGGGCCGGCCTGATAGCATGGGCGCTGATAGCTTTAGGGACTGTGATTCTTGTTGTTCCTTTTGCAGATAAGCTCTCTACAGCAGCAGTGTATGGCGCAATCTTTGGCTTAGTATTATACGGAGTTTATGACTTCACTAATTTCGCGATACTCAAGGACTATAAACTGGCAATTACCTTGGTTGACTGTGCCTGGGGCACATTTCTCTGCACTCTGGCTTCAGTGTTTGCCTTCTTCATAAAAGCGCTTTGAAAAGACTAAAACCTTAAACCCTAATCTTAAATTAAATCCAAATCCTAAAATTTTATAAATAACCTCTTTCTGGAATAGGAGCTAAATGAGCTTTGACATTAAATCCAAGGAGCCTGAAGGAAAAAAAATAAAGCGCAGCCTAACCTTTTCAATCATCGACGGCTCTTTCTTTAACATCATGGATGGGTTCACCACTCCATTCATCGCTCCTTATGCCTTGTTTCTCAAGGCTTCTAACATAGTAATATCCCTGCTTGCCTCTGTGCCTGACCTGTTAGCTTCTATTTTTCAGCTCTCAGCCATAAAGGCAAATGAGGTTTTCAAGTCAAGGAAGCCGTTAATTTTTGTCTCAATGTTTCTCCAGGCTTTACTCTGGCTTCCGCTCATGATGATACCCAAGCTAATGAAGAACGGCGCTTCAGGTACCGTTGTGTTGGGCTTCATGGTTCTTATTTCCATGCTTGGCTATTTTGTCAGCCCCCTCTGGAGGGGCATGATGGGAGACTTGGTGGCTGAGCATGAGCGCGGAAGGTTCTTCAGCAAGAGGAACCAGATAATCGCTGTTGTTGGCTTTGTCTCCACCTTTGCTGCTGGCTGGATCCTCCAGCATTACTCTGTCACAGATGCGCTAAAGGGCTTCACCATCCTGTTTGTCGTGGCTTTCATTGCAAGAGCCTTTTCTGCGCTGTTCCTGCTGCTGATGTACGAGAAGAAAACTTATAAAAGCTCGCCTGTTTTTCCAAGAAAAGACTCATTCACCCTGATAAGCTTTCTTAAGAACCTGAAGAGCAGTGATTATGGCAGGTTTGTGCTCTTTGTGTGTATTTTCAGGATAACCATCTCACTAGCTAGCCCTTTCTTTGTGGTTTATGAGCTTACTTATCTGAAATTCTCATACCTCCAGTTCACTATCTTGAGCGCTGCAGAAATCCTTGCCAGCCTCTTATTGCTCGGATTCTGGGGTAGGATGAATGATAACCAGGGAAGCAAGATGGTGATGCTAATCACTGGCTTGCTCATACCCTTGATTCCATTGCTTTACATTATAAACCCAAACTTTTATTTCCTCCTAATAGTAAGCCTGCTCTCAGGAGCAGCCTGGGGAGGATTTAACCTAGCTGTGAGCAACTTCATGTTTGATGCTTCGACCCCAGACAACAGGGTAAAGTATGTTGCCTACTTCAACCTATTGCACGGCATAGCAATCTTCCTCGGAGCAACAACAGGGGGCTTGCTGCTCAAGCTATTGGGAGATAATGTAAGCTCAATAAAGGCATTATTCATTATATCCGGGCTTGCAAGGTTAGGTGTTGCACTTTTCCTCTTCCCAACGCTAAGGGAGATGCGCATAGTGCAGGTGAGCTTTGACAAGAAGATGTTCAACTACTCAGTCTTTATCAAGCCAAGGCAAGGATTTGTAGAAGACCCCTTTGACTATTACCTTGCCTTCCAAAAGCAGCCCAGGAACCATTTCAAGCCGCGCTTATATATAGACAAACAGCTGGTGGATGATTCTCATTACAAAGAGCCGTTCGAGGAGAAAGTCAAGGAGCACGCCAAGTACAAGAACTTCATACAGGTGATGCTGGACAATTCAAGGAAGAAGAAATAAAGAAATAATTTTATAAACCCCACTTTAACTCTGCAATTAAAGAGGTTTTTATCATGGTAAAAAAACAAGCTGCAAAGAAAAGCACTCTGAAAAAGAAAATTCCAGTACCGCCGACTAAATACAGGACTTTTCCTTCAATGCCTGAAAAAGCCTTAATAACCAAGGACATGCTCATAGGAGAGATTGCTTCTACTTATCCTGAGACTATTGAGGTTATGTTCAAGCATGGCATGCACTGCGTAGGCTGCGGCATGACTGCCTATGAGAGCCTGGAGCAAGGTTGTCTAGCCCACGGCTTAGACCAGGAAGAGATTGACAAGCTGGTTGAGGAGATGAACAAGGTTATTGGCAAGAAAGCCAAATGAGACTTTTAAACAATAACCTTCAACAAAAACCAAAGCTTTTTGAGAGTTACCCTCAACAAAAATTAAAAATTTTTGAGAATGTTTTTACAAAACATTTATAAACCTCCCTCCAACATGAGTTCTTTGAGATAAAATGACCAAGTACAAGTTTGAGATTGTCACAGCAGAATGCACAGGCTGCGCAGCCTGCAATGCCTGCTGCCCTGAGAATTTTGAGATGACCGAGATAGATGGGGCTCCAAAGGCAAAGGCTAAGAAGGATGAGTGTGAAAACCTAGGCTGCTGTATGGACGCTGCCCAGGTGTGCCCTGTGAATTGCATCCACATAACTGATGTTGATGAGAATAAGAAGCTGATTTGATAGCATATTTGATAGCTTCCATTCTTTGTTTTGAAAAATACTTTTTCTAACCATACCTTTTCATATTATATTTTTTATCACAAAAATATTTATAAAGAGAGGAGTTCCCTCATAACGCAAGATATAGCGTTTTTTCGTTATCTCATACGCTACAGGTGGGGTTTTTATGCGTTGTCCGTTTTGCTTAAGCAGGGAGACGAGTGTGATTGAGACTCGTGAGACAGGGGAGGAAATAACCCGGAGGAGGAGGCAGTGCGAGAAGTGCAAGAAGCGCTTCACAACTTATGAGAAGATAGAGAGCTTTAACCTGCGCATTATCAAGAAGGATGGGAATAGGGAGTCTTTTGACAGGGAAAAGGTAAGGAGGGGCATCCTGCGAGCTTGCGAGAAAAGGCCTGTCAGCATTGAGGAGATTAACAAGGCAGTTGATGAGATTGAGAAAATTCTGAGGAACAAGCATGCTCCTGAAGTCAAGAGCTCGCTCATAGGCGACCTGGTTATGCGCTACCTGAAAAGGCTTGATTCTGTGGCTTACATAAGGTTTGCCTCAGTCTACAGGGCTTTCCAGGACATAGGAGAGTTTGAGAAAGAGGTAAAGCTGCTCAAGCACAAGAATGCTAATCATAACTCTTCAAAGATTAAATCAAAGATTAAGCCTAAAACTAAAAAGGGGGAGTGAAGATGAAGATAAAATTTGAGCCAGAAGAGCTGGAAAAGATAAGGAAAGAGCTTGTCAAAGAAAAAATCAGCCTAACAGATAATGCAAGGACTGTTCTTGAGAGAAGATACCTGATGAAGGATGATAACGGTAAGATAGTAGAAACCCCTGAAGGATTATTCGTCAGGGTGGCTATGAACATAGGGCTTGCAGACCGGAATTATGATGAGAAAGCAGAGTTGAAGAAGACAGCCAAAGAATTTTACGACATGATGGCGAGCTTTGACTTTATGCCTAACTCTCCTACGCTCATGAATGCTGGCAGGGAGCTCCAGCAATTATCAGCCTGCTTTGTCCTACCAATAGATGATGACATGGGAAGCATAATGCAAACCCTATTTGACACAGTAATGGTTCACAAGTCAGGAGGGGGGACTGGCTTCAGCTTCTCAAGGCTCAGGCCTAATGGCGCCCGCATCAAGACAACCAACGGCACCTCTCCAGGTCCTGTCTCGTTCATAAGGATGTACAACAACACCACAGAAGAGGTTAAGCAAGGAGGAACAAGGCGAGGGGCTAACATGGGGATCCTGAGAGTGGACCACCCTGACATTATTAATTTCATTTATGCAAAGGAGGATAACAAGGCAATATCCAATTTCAACCTCTCGGTTGCTGTGACTGACAAATTCATGCAGGCAGTGAGCAAGAGCCAGTACTACAACCTTATCAGCCCGCATTCAAAGACCCATTACCCTGTGGAGCACTTGGAGTCAATCCAGCACCAGATACACAAGGATGCTGCCTCGCTCAGGCTTAGCTCTGACAATAAGAAAGTGGTTGATGTACACACAAACGATGAGATAGGGGTGGTAAGGGATGGCAATGTGCTCCTCAATGCAAAGAAAGTATTCGATCTTGTTGTGAAGCGCGCTTGGACTAATGGCGAGCCAGGCATAATATTTATTGACAGGATTAATGAGCAAAACCCAACGCCTGATGTTGGTGAGATTGAGAGCACCAACCCTTGCGGTGAGCAGCCATTGCTTCCTTATGAGTCCTGCAACCTTGGCTCTATTAATCTTGCTAATTTTGTTAAGAAAGGAGATATAGATTATGATAGGCTTAGCAAAGTAATATTTTCAGCAGTGCACTTTCTTGATAATGTTATTGACATGAACAACTATCCATTAAAGCAGATTGAGGGCATGACCTTAGCCAATAGGAAGATAGGATTGGGAGTGATGGGTTTCGCAGACCTGCTGCTTGAGCTCGAAGTCCCTTACAATTCTGAGAAAGGAGTCAAGCTCGGAGAGAAGCTCATGAAGTTCTTTGATGATGAGTCTAAGAAGGCTTCTGTTGCCTTGGCAGAGAAAAGGGGGGTTTTCCCTAACTTCAAGGACAGCGTTTATGATAAGAATTCAAAGAACTTCAAAGGAAGAAACCTCTTGCTGAGAAACGCCACAACCACGACCATTGCTCCCACAGGCACCATTAGCATAATAGCAGGAGCCTCGAGCGGAATAGAGCCATTGTTCGCAGTTGCTTTCAAGAGGAGTCACATCCTTCACAAAGGAGATGAGCTTGTTGAAGTCAATCCTTTGTTCGAGAAAAAGGCGAAGGAGGAAGGCTTTTATTCAAAAGAGCTCATGAAGGAGGTGTGCGAGAAAGGCACAATCCAGGATATTGAGAGCATACCTAAGGAAGTGAGGAAGGCATTTGTCACTTCCCATGACATAAGCCCTGAGTACCATATCAGGATGCAGGCTGTTTTCCAGAAATACACTGACAATGCTGTTAGCAAGACAGTGAACTTCCCTAATAGTGCTAGTGAGGAGGATATAAAAAAGGTGTATGAGACTGCTTTTGAGCTCGGTTGCAAAGGAGTTACTGTTTACAGGGATGGAAGCAGGGACGAGCAAGTTCTTAACATAATGAAAGGGAAAGAGGCAGAGAAGGCAGCAGAGGAAAGCAAGAAGGGAGTGCTTATCAAGAGAAAAAGGCCTGCTGTTACTTTTGGCGCTACAAGAAAAGTTAAGACTGGCTGCGGAAACCTTTACGTTACCATCAACCAGGATGATAAGGGAGAAATCTTTGAGGTGTTCAACCAGATAGGCAAGGCAGGAGGATGCGCTGATTCCCAAGCAGAAGCCATTGGAAGGCTTACCTCCCTGGCATTGCGCTCAGGCGTTCCTGCCCAGGAAATAGTCAAGGAGCTAAAAGGGATTAGTTGCCACAGGCCTTTTGGGCTTGGCCCTAACAGGATGCTTTCATGCGCAGATGCCCTTGGCAAGGCAATAGAGCAGCACATACAGGAATTAGGAGTGCGCATACCTCCAGCGCCTCAGCAAATTGATTTAAGCACTTACACTGAAAACCCGGGGACAGCGCTTGGGACAGAAGAGGTTAGGCTCACAGGCGCCTGCCCTATGTGTGGAGGCCCATTAATACATGTTGAGGGCTGCATTAAGTGCGCTGCCCATTGCGGCTATAGCGAGTGCGCATAAGGCTGGGTTGAAAAAATGATAAAGAAAGGCCTAGTTCATATCTACACAGGAGATGGCAAGGGCAAGACAACAGCAGCAATAGGACTGGCTCTGAGGGCAAGAGGAGCAAACCTTAGCGTGCTTGTTGCCCAGCTATTCAAGGAAAAGAACAGCGAAGCAAAATCATTGGAAAAGCTGGGGATCGCCTATCTTAATTATTCTACAAAACACCCTTTTTTCAAGAAATACTCTGAAAAGGAGCTTGCTTCCGAGGCTGAGAAGTGCATTTTTTTTGTTAAGAGGGTATTTGAGATGGTAAGGATTAAGAGCTATGATTTGATTGTGCTTGACGAGATTGGGCCTGCGCTTGCCTACAACCTTGTGAAGGAAGACGAGCTTGCTGAGATGATAAAGTCAAAGCCAGGGAAGACAGAGCTGGTGATGACAGGCAGGGGCTTTCCTGAGAGCATTATCAAGCTGGCTGATTATGTAACAGAGATGAGGAAGGTAAGGCACCCTTATGATAAGGGCGTGAATGCAAGGAAAGGTATAGAGCATTGAGAAGTCAAAATGGTTTTCTTTCTTCTCCTCGGATTCATGGACATGCTTGTTGCAGCCTTGATGCTGGCAACACATTTTGGTTTCTTGAATGAATGGAAGATAGCAATTATGAGCGCTGTTTATCTTATTGGCAAAGGCTTAATGCTGAGAGGCAGCGTCCTCAGTTCAGTAGATATAGCTGCAGGCGTTTATTTTATCCTGATGATGCTTGGCTTAAGAACTTTCCTTGTGTATGTTTTTGCAATCTTTCTCTGCTACAAGTTCGTTACAAGCCTGATAATGAGGGGCTGGGGCTAAGAAATTTTGAGGGTGAAGGTTGTTCTTTTTAGCAACGATGAATTTTCCTGTTCCTCTGGGCGAGGAACTCGAGCTCAAAATCTTTTAAACCACGGAGGTGTGTAGGTGTGTCTTGATAAGACCCAGCCTCCTCATCAATGCCTTCAGGCTTGAAACAATCAACATCAGTGTATGCATTACTCTCGCAGCAAAGCATGTTGTCGTCGAAACCATGAAGCTTTGCTGCCATCATGAGAATATATCTGGAGATTTCTTTATAAATAAGCTGTGAAGCCTTATTATAGTTTGTAACACCACAAGCTTTTTAAATCATTATTGCCCTTTCACTACTCTATGGTTTATTGGCTTGATTTTGTGTACAGCCCGCCAGGGTTCTATGGCAAGGACATTTTAATAGATATAGTAAGCGCAATCGTGGTGCTATTGATAGGAGTCTTTGCCTTCAGGAACTTTTTGCTTGACAAGAAGAACCACAGACACTTGCTGTTGTCATTAGCATTTGTGATACTGGGCGGCTCGTTCCTTGTAAAGATACTCACCAACATCTTGTCTCATCACCAGGTAGGAATCTCAAGCTACTTGACAGGATTATTAATACCTAACATAATCCCTAATTATTCCCTCCTTCCAGCGCTCGGCTTCCTAGCCTATGCTACCTTTACCTTGTTCGGGTTCTACATCCTTTACACCTTAACATCTCCAAACGACATAATAAGCTCAGATTACCTGATAATAGCTTACTTCATAATCATATGCACTTACTTTGCCAGGTTCAACTATTCCCTGTTCTATGTCACAGCATTCCTGTTCCTGCTGGCAATAAGCAGGAGATACTACCTGGCTTATAAGAAGAGCAATTATCTTAATACACTATTCCTTTGCATAAGTTTTGGAATCATAACCCTGAGCCAGCTCGTGTTCATCTTCACCAGCTCAGACCACGCCCTTTACGTGGCTGCTGAGATAATCCAGCTGATAGGCTATTTGTTCTTGCTCTATACATTCATGATGGTGCTTAGGAATGCAAAGAAAAAGAAGTAGGCTTGATATAATATATGACATGCTGCAGACTATTAGTAATAAAGGCGGCAGGATTAAGCCGACCCATCTAATGTACAAGGCTAATCTTTCTCACATCCAGATGAGAGCCTACCTTGATGAGCTCATGGCCAAGAGCCTTGTTGAGGAGGAGAAGAAAGAGGAAAGGGCTGTGCTTGTTCTCACCCAGAAAGGCTATTCATTCATCCAGCAATTCAACCAGATGAAAGAGTTTGAGAAGACGTTTGGATTGTAGTTTTCTGTGGGGCTAAGTGAGCGTAGCGAGCGCATGCCGCACTTTGGGTGTTGACAAAGCTTAACTGGCTTTGGCAACTCAAAACCTAAGGGTTTTGTCGTCAGCTGACCGTAACCAGTTGTTCGAGAAGACGTTTGGACTCTAAGCTTTCTTATATTACAATGCATTGCCCTCTACAGCAGGAATCGCCTTGTGAGCAACCTCCAAATGCAGAAGTACAGTTAATGTAATTACCACATTCACCAACCAGGCATTTTCTTGTGGGGCATGGCGGTATTATATTCTCGTTGTTTCTACATGATGAGATGGCGACTGACTCGTCGAATATTTGCTCGGCATAACATTGCGTCGCTTCCCAGTCCTGCACCCAGTTGGCATCAATAACTCCGTACTCTTCATAGTTATAGCGCGGGTGCGCAAGCGAATAAACATCAAATGTAACGTTGACAGACGCACCCTTCCTAGACCAGTTAGTGTCAAACTTATAGAACCAGTAATCAATACGGAAGTTTAGCCTTATGGTAGCATAATCAACCTGATCCACACTATCTATTTTGTAGTTGAAGTACCTGTCATTCAGAGGAAAAGTGAGCGTGCCTAAGGCTTGCAGGATATTGTCATTAGTAGCTAATAAGGGATTTATGCTGGCTGAACTAGTTGTTCCGTCACTCATTAAATCCATGAGCTCTACACTGTTAATCTGTGGAGGGATGTTTTTTGTCAGCTCAATCAGTGCAGGCCTGGCAGCTGCTTCAAGGATTTCCTTTGCATAGTACTGCTCAAAGTCCCTCACAAAGTGGTCCATAACAATGATTTGGGCCCTGTCAACATGGAACTGGTTCTCTTTCTTCTGGATCTCTGCCTTGGTGTTGAAGAATATTATCAGGAATAGCAGGAAGAGGATTACTGATAATGAGTAAAATATTCCTTTCTTGTTCATCCTTCTCATTCTCTTAACCACACCTTTGCTGTGAAGATATAAGGTCCCTTGCTAAACACGCCTCCTCCAAGTTCATAATAGCCCATGGCTGCCTTTGAGCCTGTAATCAGCAAATCAGTAATTGGGTCATAGCTTCCTGTTCCAATAGTATAATTAAGCCTGAGAAGAAGAGGGCAGATTCTAGCATCGCCATAGCCAGTGAAGGATAATCCTGCAATTGCAGCGCTCTTCTCACCGTTGCTTACAAGAGAGCCATTAATATTGAATGCGCCGCTAGGTAAAGGATTTATTATGAAGTGTGGCTCCATATTATTGATATCATACAAGGGATAAAATTGGTTAACACTAAAGCCCGAAGGTAGCGTATAGCTAACAAGGTCGGCTATTCTTACAGGAGTGTAAGGGTTCAGCACAAAAACAGTTTTGTCAAGGCAGGTATTATCTACAAAGCACTGGAAATTACCATTACTCACACATGCATCGCAGGCTTGCTTGTCACAATTTGAGCCAAGGTTAAAGAAGTCTATCGGGCAGGAGCCGGATTGAAATGTGTCGCTTATTGCTCTTAGGCTCGAAGTTGTTTCTCCTATTAATCCATTTGGCCGCACCTTTATGAATGTATCCCCGGGATTAAAGATTACAATTATATCTGGGGAAGATGAAGTAACCTGTTCCACAGTTTGCGGGGTTGCTGCGCCGACGAAGTCAAATATGTCCACTAAGTTAATACTGATCTCACTGCCTGTGCGGAGCATGTATCTTTGGGGATTGGGGTCGCAGTCTATTCT